>NZ_JBLVPT020000003.1:0-288626 GCF_048286795.2 Flavobacterium frigidum | reverse complement strand
TGCGGGTGCAAAAGTACCACCTTTATTCACTTCTACAAGCTTTTTATTTACTTTTTTTTGCCTTTTTCTTAACTTATGTTTTAAATCACTGTAAACGTGAATTTTGTAAGTAATTTTTTTTTCGCTGGTAAGCACACTACAAAGCAGAAGGTGATGAAATGGATAATAAAATGTGCTTTGCACACCTAAATACATGCGTATCTTAACTAGCTGTATTTCTTAGATCTTTCGGAATTCGTTCTTTGTTCTTGTTTAAAAAGCTCTTCCCCTTGTCTGAATCTCTCAAAATAGCCTGCCTTAACAGTATTCTATCACAAAATTACGCTAGATCGATAAAATGCTTTTATACTTTTCCTTGCATACTAATCGCTTTTTCATTTCACCTATATATAAGGTAACCAGATTTTGGGTTGGCGATAGTTCTTATCCTCTGGATTGGACTGTTTGTCTTAATTATTCTGGGCGCGCGTTAGGGATAGCAGCGAATAGCCCACAGGTAAGTGTAGTGCAGCGGAACTTACCGAGGACTTGTAGCGTATAGCCCGACTCCTTATATATACAAAGGCGATTATCCTTTTCGATAATCGCCTTTCTATATATAAGGTGGAACGCCAAAAAAAACTAATCAAAACGTATCGCGCTTACAGGGGATATCTTTGTTATTATATAGGAAGGGATTAACAGTGCCAAAAAACACACAGACACTGTTAGTACATTTAACAAAAGGATGTATCCCCAGTTTAGATACACTGGTGCTTGATTGACATAGTAGTTCTCTGGCGGAAGTTGAATTATTCCAAATTGCTGCTGAACTAACAATAATGAAATACCAATTAGATTTCCCCAAAATAATCCTCTGCAAATAAGGTAAAGGGAATTGTATAAAAATATTTTTCGAATCGACCAATTAGTAGCTCCTAACGCCTTTAAAATTCCTATCATTTGTGTTCGCTCTAGAATGAGGACTAGTAATGCTACAACCATATTTATTGTGGCTACGAGAATCATGACCGCTAAGATAACAATGATATTGAAATCGAATAATTGAAGCCATTCGAATATATAACTGTATTTTTCGATTATAGTTTTACTGTCTAGTGTGGAAGCGGTTTGTGCATAAACTTGCTCTCCTGTTGATTCTATTGCATTAAAGTCATCTACAAAAACTTCAAAAGCACCTATTTGATCTGGAGTCCATTTGTTGATACGCTGCATGTGACGAATGTCGCCTATTATAAAAGTTGCATCAAACTCTTGAAAACCTGAATTAAAAATTCCAACAATATTAAAATTACGCAAATTATATCCTTTCTCCTTCATGAAAAAAGTATTGAAAGCATCACCTACTTTTAAATTCAATCGGTTAGCAATAAATTGAGAAATCACTACTTCTTCGTTTATTTTCCCATTGATGTTTGGAATACGTCCATTAACTAAGTACTCCTTTATATTATCCCACTTATAATCAGTACCAACTCCTTTAAAAATAATTCCTTCGAATGCAGTTTCAGTCCTTATGATTCCAGCTTTACTTGCAATCGCTTGAATATGCTCTACTCCTGGCACAGTTTTAAACTTGGGATAAAAATCTTGGTTTTTAGAAATTGGCGTCAGCGTAACTTCGGATTGATTATTATCGTAATTCGAAATAATGATATGTCCATTGAAAGCCGATACTTTTTCTCGAATTTTTTGTTGCAATCCGATTCCTGTAGCTACCGAAACAATCATCATAATCATACCAATAGCAATTGCTGAAATAGCAATTTTTATAATTGGCGTAGAAATGCTACTTTTATAATCTTTGGAGGTAATGAGCCGCTTTGCGATGAAGTATTCTAAATTCAATTTGATTGCTTTTCTAATTTGGATTTGCTTCGCCAGTTTGCGTTGCTAAAGCCAAAAATACAGCTAAAACACGAATTACACTAATTGGCCTTACTTTTATTTGAACCTATATATGAACTCATTATTTAAAATATCGCTTAGTTTTATATTGCTAACAATCATTTCGACTTCCTGTTCTGCCATAAAAACAGACGCAAGGATAAATACAGAATCAGATTTAGAAATAGTTAATGACAACCCAAAAACAGAAATAAAAACTGGAGCAGATAATTACAACAACTATTTGCCATTATTAAACAACAAGCAAATTGGGATTGTAACCAATCAGACTGGAATTCTCTCTAATAAAACACATTTGGTCGACTTTCTTTTAGAAAAAAATATTGCTGTCCAAAAAATATTTGCGCCAGAACACGGTTTTCGAGGAACTGCTGATGCGGGCGAACATATCGTTGACGAAAAAGATTCTAAAACTGGACTTTCAATTATTTCGCTATATGGCGATAACAAAAAACCGAAACCAGAGCAACTCGCAGGTATTGACATCATGGTTTTTGATTTGCAAGATGTGGGAGCACGATTTTATACGTACATTTCTTCGTTACATTATATAATGGAAGCTTGTGCCGAAAATAAGATTCCGCTATTAATTCTTGACCGACCAAATCCGAACGGACGTATTGTGGATGGACCAATTCTTGAAAAAGAATTTAGCAGTTTTGTAGGTATGCATCCCATTCCTTTGCTTCACGGAATTACAATTGGCGAATATGCACAAATGATTAATGGCGAGAAATGGTTAAAGAATGAATTGCAATGCAAACTGACCGTTATTCCCTGCAGTAATTACAACAGAAAAATGAATTATAGTTTACCTGTAAAGCCATCGCCAAATCTTCCGAATGATCAAGCTGTGAATCTTTACGCGAGTTTATGCCTTTTTGAAGGTACCAATGTAAGTGTGGGACGTGGAACTGAAAACCAATTTCAAATTTATGGCTCTCCTTACTTACCCAAAAGTGACTTTAGTTTTACTCCTAAACCAAATTTAGGGGCACAAAATCCTGTTTACAATGGAGTACTTTGTTATGGCGAAGATTTATCTACCTATTCAATGCTGAATCAGCTTGAATTGAAATGGTTAATCAAAGCGTATCAGACAACAAATGACAAATCAAAATTCTTCAATCCTTTTTTTACTAAACTTGCAGGAACCAAAAAATTGCAACAGCAAATAGAGGCGGGAATTTCTGAAGTTAAAATCAGAGAAAGCTGGAAGAAAGGATTAGAAGTGTTTATGGAAATGAGAAAGAAGTATTTGATATACTAGTCCTCACCCCTCCCGAAGCCTCGGGACTCTCCAAAGGAGAGGGAGACTCGACCGAACATGATTAGTTTATTTAGATGAAATATTTTTTAAAGCGGCAGTTTTTTCTTCATTTCTTCTACAATATTAAAAGCAGCTGGACAAATAGCAACGTTTTTCAATGTTAAATCAGTGATCTGTTGAAACTTTTTTCTATCCGTATGTGGAAATTCTCTGCATGCTTTTGGACGAACATCATAAATCATACACGCATTTTCATTATCCAGAAAAGTACACGGGACGCTTTGCAACACATAATCTCTGTCTTCATCGATTTGAAGATATTGCTCAATAAACTGTTGTGGTTTTTGTCTAAGATATTTTGAAACACGCTCAATATCTGCATCCGTAAATAATGGCCCTGTCGTTTTACAACAATTGGCACATTTTAGACAATCTGTTTTCTTAAATTCAGCATCATGCAAGTCCTGCATCACATAATCTAAATTCTTTGGCGTCTTCTTTTTCAACTTATCGAAATACTTTTTGTTTTCGATATGCTTATCTTTGGCTTCTTTAGGGAGATTGTTTAGTATGTGTTTCAAGTTTAAAATTTAAAGTTTGAAGTTTGAACCACAAAAGTAATCAACTTCTGCAGTAATAACTAAATAACTAGGCGCGATTGCTTCGTTCCTTACAAAGACTATGAAAGACCTATTTGGCAAAGCAATACTTGATTTTCAAACTAATAATTCCCCGAAAGATTTAATCACAGAAACCTCTATTTCTGAAGAAGATGAAATGAGTGTTGCCTATCTATTTCGTACTTATAGTGAAATGCCAAAACTGGAGCAAAAAGCCTTGCAACTAGCAAAGGGGAAAATTCTCGATGTAGGTTGTGGAGCAGGAAGCCATAGTTTGTATTTACAAAACGAAAGAAATCTTGAGGTTTATTCCATTGATATTTCTCCAAATGCAACAGAAGCCTGTAACCAACGAGGATTGAAAAATACTTACGTTCAAAATATTCTTGAGATGGACTCTGATAATCCTGAAAATAAATTTGATACCATTATATTATTAATGAATGGTACCGGTATTTTTGGAACATTAAAAGAAACCACTCCATTTTTACAAAAACTAAAAAGTTTGCTAAACCCAGACGGACAAATTTTAATCGATTCTTCAGATATCATTTACATGTTTGACAACGATGAAGATGGAGGTAAATGGATTCCAAGTAATGGCTACTATGGAGAATTGACTTTTACAATACGCTATAAAAATGAAAAAGAAGATGAATTTCCTTGGCTTTACTTAGATTATAACACGTTACAAAATGCGGCTTTCGCCAATGGATTAAAAAGCGAGTTAATTCTTGAAGGGGAACATTATGACTATTTAGCGAAGCTTTCGATTTAAAACACATTTATAAAATGGAAAACTCAACATTAGAACATTTACGTTATCCTATTGGGAGATTTATCGCACCCAAAATCTATTCAGGAGAATATATAACTAATAAAATAGTAGAAATCGCCAGTTTCCCTGAACGATTGAAAAAAGAATTACTTCACTTAACCGAAGAACAACTCGAAACACCATATCGTCAAGATGGCTGGACAATCCGTCAAGTAATTCATCATTGTGCCGATAGTCACATGAATTGTTTCACTAGAATAAAATGGGCGCTGACCGAGAAAAATCCAACAATAAAATTTTATCACGAGGATCGTTGGGCTGAATTACATGATAATTTAACGATGCCCGTTCAGCCTACCCTTTCCTTTCTGGAAGGATTGCACTTTCGTTTGGCGTATTTAATGAATAGTTTAACTAACGAAGACTTAGAAAAAACATTTATACATCCTGAGAATAACGCAGCATTTAAAATCAAGGAAATAATAGGGACTTATGCTTGGCATGGAAATCATCACTTAGCACACATCACCGAATTGAAAAAGCAAAAAGGCTGGTAATTTTAGGAGCTATTTCCAGCTATCCGCTATATCTTTTTTGTCTCCTTAAAAAAATGAGACAAAAAAGGATACCGCTTCTATCTGGGCTAGGGCTATAGGATTACAAGAAATAAGTTTTCCACAAATTAATTCACGAATTATATTTAATTAAAAACCTCAAACACCATTTGTTGTTTGAGGTTTTCAAGTATTAAGGAATATTCAAATATTTATGTGTTTGCAACGAAACTCGCCATTTTGGATTGTTCATCACATACTCTACAATCAAAGGGGTCATTTCTTCTTTTTTGCTCCATTCAGGCTGCAGAAATAAAATAGCATTACTATTTACTTTTTCAGCTTGCTCTTCGGCAAAAATAAAATCATGTTTATTGTAAATGATAACTTTCAACTCATGCGCATTATCATAAACGGTTTTTGTTGGTAATTTATTTTTCTTTGGAGACAAACAAATCCAATCCCAAGTTCCTGTAAGCGGATATGCGCCCGAAGTTTCAATGTGAACTTTTCTATTATTCTCTTTTAACTTTTGCGTCAACAAAGTCATATCCCACATTAAAGGCTCTCCACCAGTAACAACAACAGTCTCTGAATATTTACTCGCGTTAGAAACAATTAACTCTATATCTGTTGGAGGATGCAATTCAGCGTTCCAACTTTCTTTTACATCACACCAATGACAACCTACGTCACACCCACCAATTCTAATAAAGTATGCAGCCGTTCCTGTATGATATCCTTCGCCTTGTATGGTATAAAATTCTTCCATCAGCGGAAGCATAGCACCTTTATTAACTTCTAATTGTATTTCTTTTGATAACATTATTATATTTTGAAGTGCAAAGATAGGTATTTTGAAAATGAGTTAATTTGAAAATAGTAACTAAAACAAATCTATAAAAAACAAAAAAACCGACAGTCAAATTAGACTATCGGTTTAATTTTAACCTTTAAAAAATTATTTTAATATCTTAATAGAATCTACAGCATACTTATTTGCTGGGTCTATTGCTAATGTTTTATTGAAATATTCAATAGCTTTAATCTTGTCAGTGTTAGCAAAACTGGCAGCCATATTGTTATACGATTCTATGAACTTAGCTTTAACAGCTGGCTTAGCAACTTCATCAGCACCTAAAGTGGTAACTTTTGCTACATAGTCCTCATAATTCTTCGTCATCACATCATCTTTTTCAAGCAAACGATTTGTTCTCGCTCTATACAAGTATGCTTCATAATATGTTGGCGATGCAACTAAAACCTTTTCAAATGCAGCATCTGCTTTTTGTAAAGCTACAGCATCAGCTTTCACATCTTTAGCACTATTAGCATAATAATTTGCCAAGCCATAGTACACGTTATCATCAAGATACGTTCTAGAATCAGGTACATTTGCACCAAATTCAAAAACCAAAGCAGCTTCTTTGTATAGTTTTTGGCTGAATAATTTTTTACCAACTTCACTTAAATCTTGAACTGCTAAAGGTTCCATGTCTACTGCCTTCTTGATATCTACCAATCCTGAATTTAAAGCTACTGCATCGATACTTGTACCGTCAGCACTAGTTCCTTTTTTTATTTTTGTTAAACCCAAGTACAAATAATCTAAAGCAATTGCTTTATTTCCTGGAGTATTGATAAAACTGTCCAAAGATTTTATTGCAACATCGACATTACCGTTTTTATAAGCAGAGTACCCTAAATAACGATAGATCCTAGGATTAACTTTATCCAATTCTATCATTTTGTTAGCTTCTACTTCTAGTGCAGCATAATCTTCTATTAAAATTAAGAAGTCCGCACGACGCATTCTAGACTGAATAGAATAATCTGTAAATGACATATACTTATCATAGTTTTCTAATGCAATTTTGTAATTTGCTGCAGCTTGCGATGGCTTGTTACGTGCCATTTTATAGTAAGTCTCAGCTAACTCTCTGTAAACAGGACCATAATTAGGATTCAATGCGATAACTTCGTTATAGGCTTTCAAGGCTTCATCGTAAGATTTTGCTCCTTTTAGCAATACACCCAATTGCATTTTAGCCCTTAGTAATGAATTGTCTAATTGAAAAGCACTTCTATAAGCAACATAGGCTTCATTTTGTTTGCCATCACCATAATATGCATCACCTAAAGCAAGTTGTAACTGTGCATCTTGCGAATTATTAACAGCTGCACGAGTCAAAACTGCAATAGCATTTTTAAAATCCGGTTTTACAGTATTCATATACGCTCTAGCAATATATACATACTCTTGAACATCTTTCTTTTTAATGTCCTTAGTAGCCAAAGCAAACTTTGCTTGTGCTCCTGTAACATCACTTTTATCAAGATCCATTTGACCTAAACCAATATGGTTCAACTTAGCACCTTCAGATGCATTTAATCCATTTTGAAAATATATTTTCGCAGAATCTTCTATACTTTGAGTAAGATATACATTCCCTAAAGTAAAGAAAGCAGCGCCATTACTAGGTTTTGCTTTAATAATCGATTTCAAGATCGATTTAGCACTTTCAAATTGCTCTGCATCGATAGCCTTTTTAGCTTGATTAATATCTTGTGCTTGACTTGCAAAAGCAGAGGCCAACAATGCAACACTAAAGAATTTAAATTTGTTCATTGTAATTGTAATTAATTTATTTTTTATCGTTTTGGTCTTTACCTACAATCGTGAATTTCCTTGTTGGAATACGAACCGGTAACAATCCAGATTTTAATACTATTCTTTGTCCAACATCTCCAGCAACAAATGAGGCAAATCCCATTCCCAAGCCAGAATATCCTTGACAATTGACTATATACAAATCGCGTGCCAAAGGATATTTCCCCTCTGCAATATTATTTTGTGATGGCTTATAATACCCATTCTCTTTAAAGCCCTTAACAGATAAAGAAGTAACATTATCAACATATTTTTGCATGTCTGGCAACGGTTGTGTCAACCAATTTACACCAATAACTCCAATCATTCCATCATTTTCAGAAACGTATTTAATAACTTCGTTGTTAGATTTAAATGAAAAAACACCTTTATCTGGAACAGCCTTAATTTTAGCTAAATCAGACATAAAGCGAACTGTACTTGAATTCAAATTATCAAAAACTAATCCCTTGATCGACGGAACTGATTTGCCCTGAATAAAATTGACTACATCTTTCAACGCAATCAAAGTGTCTTTATTGTTTTTATTAGCGATAAAAGCTATTGCATCTGTTGCAAACACCGTGACTTTAGGATTAATTTTCCTTTGTTTGAAAATACTTAATTCTTCAGCAGTTAAATTTCTAGATAAGATCGCAATAGCAGCTTTTTCTTTGAATAGTGAATTTACTGTTTCAGTTTCCGATTTAGAAATTAATTTAACTTTAGCTTCATATTCATTTTCAAAAACATCCACTTGATCTTCAATAATAGGAGTTAAAGTTTCATCAACAAAAACAGTAACTTCACCTTTAAGAATGGTTTCCTTGGCATTTTTGTCTGATATTTGATTACATGCAAAAACAAATAGTACAATTACAAACAAAATAAATACTGGAAGTTTAGAATACTTTTTCATAATCTAGTTATTATTATCATTAATAATTCGGAAGAATCTAAAAGAAGCGTACGCAATTAATAAAACTCCAAAAGCAACACGATAAACAGGCTGCATATCGAGTGGAAAGTTATTCATAAAGATAATGAACAAACCGAGAACGAGGTATAAACAAAAAAACAAAATTCCTAAAACAAGAAGAAATCGCTCTTTAAGCGATTTCTTCTTAATATTATTAAATATGTTATTTAACATTATTCTGCAGATTGGATAGTAATTGGAAGCGAATACAGTACTCTAACTTTTTTACCATTTTGCTCTCCAGGTGTCCACTTCGGACACTTTTTCAAAACACGGATTGCTTCTTTTCCCGTACCGTAACCAATATCTCTTATTACTTTGATATCTGTTAATGAACCATCTTTTTCTACTACAAAAGTAACATATACTTTACCTTTTAATCCCTCTTCTTCTGGAGTTTGATAGTTGTTAGCAACGAATTTGTAAAATTTCTCAATTCCTCCTGGAAAATCCGGTTTAACTTCGATACCTGCAGTGTTGTAAATTTGGTTATCAACTTCGTCAACTACTGCTGCCGTTCCAGTACCAACTGGCTCAACAGTTAAAACAGCATCAGGATCACCTTTAATTGTTTCAGCACCTAGTTTTTTATCTTTAATTTCTACCGTTTTTGGTGGTTCCTCTGTTACCTCCTCTGCTTTAGCAACTACTGGTTTGACAAATTTTACTTGATCAACTTTTGGTGGCGGCGGTGGTGGTGGTGGAATATCTTTTTTAATTTCTTCCTTCTTTGGAGGCAATTTGATACTAACGATTTTAGTATCTAAAGTGTCGTCACCGTCAGAGGAATCAGGCAATAAACCTAAAATAAGAGGCATACTAACTGCTATAGCAAAAACAATTGCACCAAATATAAGTGCTCTTACAGTAGTTTTGTTATTTGATTTTCTGAGTTCGTAAGCGCCATAAGCTTTATTACGACCTTCGAAAACAATATCAAGCCATTGGTTTGTGAATATATCTAATTTCATTTTTCTTAATTATTAGGTTATAGAGTAAATACGAAAATTTTATTTACCTTCTAACAATTTTAGTTCTTCAGGGGAAAAATCATTTACAATTGCATTTGAAGGGACACCTACAATAGCCATCTCATCTAGTATATCAACTAAATTTCGGTAATTTGATTTTTTACTTGGTTTAATGATAACAATTAAACCTTTGTCTTTATCCTGCGTGTATTCTACTACTGATTTTTTTCTTTTCAATAATTCTTTACGAATTCCCTCTTTTCCATAAGAAATATCAGTTGGACCAGCAATAGGAGTAGCTAGCAAACCCATGTAATAAACCATTTTATCATTATCCCCTAGCAAAACAGTCAAGGTACGATTTTCATCAACTTTGATTGGTTTATCAGTAATATCATCTTCTAGATCAGGCAAACCCAAAGGCATTGATTGCGGTTTAGACAAGGTTGTCGTAAGCATAAAAAAGGTAATCAACAAGAAAGCCAAATCAACCATTGCAGTTAAATCTACTTTTGAGTTTGATTTCTTACTTCTTACTTTTCCACCTTTTTTGCCTCCGTCGTCGCCGGTATTTAATTCAGCCATTTTAGTGTATTTTTTTAGTTATTTTTCAGTAGCTCTTAAACCTGTTACAAGATTGAAGTTATTGATTTTTTGTTTTTGCAAAACATCCATAACCAATTTGATTGCTGGATATTCTTCTTTCGCATCACCTTTAATAGCAAATTGCAGTTCTTTCTCATTAACATCAATATTAGCTCTACGAGAATTGTAAATCCACTCATATAATTGATTATCTGTAGAATCCTTTGGTATACCAGATTGAACGCCTGGTTTACTTCTGTCTGCCGTCTTCATTGCAATTAGCTGCTTCAATCCTGAAATTGGTACTCCTACACCCTCCATCAATCCAAAAGTTTCAGATTCTTCTTCAGTAAACGTAACACCGTATTTTAGGCCCATTAACTCAAGAGCTTTCTTTCTAACTTCTCTACCTTTCAGATCGTAGAAGACTTTTCCTTTTCCTACGGTTATCGTAGCTAAATTATCATCTGGTAATTTAGACTGTACTGTCGAAGCCGGTGTATCTACAGGCAATGCTTCCGGTATCTTAGCAGTTGCTGTCATTACAAAGAAAGACAACAAAAGAAAAGCGACGTCACACATAGCAGTCATGTCCGTAGACCCTGCTTTTTTCTTCATTTTTATAGCCATTAATATTTTTTTTTACATTTACAAGAAAAACAGAATCTGTTTCACAGATTTCTGTTTTTCTGCAAATTAAATTATTAATTATTTTTGAGCACTTCTGAAGTGTCTGTATGTATTTACAATTGTATTCCCAGCCTCATCAATAGAATAAGTCAAAGTATCAATTTTAGAAGTAAAGAAATTGTACGCTACGATTGCAAGTGCAGATGTAGAAATACCTGTTGCAGTGTTAATAAGAGCCTCAGAAATACCATTTGCAAGAGCAGCTTGATCCGGAGTACCTGCAGCAGATAATGCGCTAAACGCTTTAATCATCCCCGTAACTGTTCCTAATAATCCTGCAAGAGTACCTAAAGAAACCATTGTAGAAAGTACAGTCATGTGCTTCTCTAACATTGGCATTTCTAATGAAGTAACTTCTTCAATTTCTTTGTGGATTGTTTCAGCAGCAGCTTCGCTATCTAAACCTTCTCTTTTAACTTCTTGGTATTTCAACAAAGCTGATTTAATAGGATTAGCAACAGAACCTTTTTGTTTATCACATGAAGCGATTGCTCCTTCAATATTTCCAGCTTTGATATCTCTTTGTACACTTGTCATGAATTGATCAAGGTTTCCTGAACCAGCCGCTTTTGAAATCACAGCATAACGCTCAAATGAAAACACAATAACCATTAATAATAATCCTAATAAAACTGGTACAATAGGACCTCCTTTGTATACCATTGCTAACATATTTCCTGGTAACGGGTGACCCGTATTAATACCGCCTTCAAAGTTAGCGCCATTACCCATTATGAAATTCCAGATTAACCATCCAACAAAAATACACGCTACAATAATGATTCCAGAAATCATTCCTCCTCCGTTTGCACTTTTTTCTTTTTTAACGTTTGCCATTTTTTTTAATTTTAATAGTTTTAAATAAATTATCTTAGTTATATTAAACTTGTAGTAAGGCAAATTTATATTTTTAGTTTAAATAAAAAAACTTTTTTTAATTTAATTATAATTAAATTTATTTCAAAAACACATTTATTATGAATCGCACAACATTTATACAGATATTCGTAAAAAATGACTAAAAAAATCAAACATAAAATAAATTTTTAATAAAGTTTAACACAATATTTCGAAATTAGTCTAATTAGCAAGAAAACTATTATTTTATGACATTAACAATAAAAAAGCAAGAAAACTGCGGTAAACACTAAAATTGTACTTTTATAAAAAAATAATATCTTGCAGTCTATTTAACAAAAACCCATTATGAGCAGGAAAGAAGATTTCATACAACAAATCACTGAAGGATATAGCTCTAAAGGAGAAAGTATCATTCTTGGAGGAGCCTTATTAGATGGAGAAGCATTAGGTAATGCGGCCGTAAAAATACCGTTAAAAACATTAAACCGCCATGGATTAATTGCAGGTGCGACAGGTACGGGAAAGACAAAAACCATTCAAGTACTTTCTGAACAATTATCTTCTTTTGGGATACCGGTATTGATGATGGACATCAAAGGTGATTTTAGCGGAATTGCAAAAGAGGGAGAAGAGAAAGCGTTTATCACGGAGCGCCATGCCAAAATAAACATACCCTATCAAACCGCTAGTTTTCCAGTTGAATTACTAAGTTTATCCGAACAAAATGGGGTTCGGCTTCGCGCAACTGTCTCTGAATTTGGTCCCATTTTGTTTTCCCGAATCTTAAATTTAAATGATACACAAGCAGGAGTTATCGCTGTAATCTTTAAATATTGCGATGATAACAAAATGCCTTTATTGGATTTAAAAGACATCAAAAAAGTCATCAATTTCATCACTGAGGAAGGGAAAGAAGAAATTGAGGAGAATTATGGTAAAATTTCGACCTCGACAACTGGAACTATTTTAAGGAAAATCATCGAATTAGAACAGCAAGGTGCCGAACTATTTTTTGGTGAAAAGTCTTTTGAAATTGCTGATTTAATGCGCTTTGATGAGAATGGAAAGGGATATATTAACATCTTGAGGCTGACTGATATTCAAGACAAACCTAAATTGTTTTCGACATTTATGCTGAGCTTGTTAGCTGAAATCTATCAACAAATGCCCGAGAAAGGAGACGCAGATCAACCCGAATTAGTCATTTTCATTGACGAAGCTCATTTAATTTTTAATGAAGCTAGTACTGCATTATTAGAGCAAATAGAAACTATAGTCAAATTGATCCGTTCGAAAGGAATTGGAATCTACTTTATCACTCAAAACCCAATGGATATTCCAAGTGGAGTACTCGCACAATTGGGACTAAAAATCCAACACGCATTGAGAGCTTTTACCGCCAATGACCGAAAAGCGATTAAACAAACCGCTGATAATTATCCCATTTCTGAATTTTATAAAACTGATGAAGTCATAACTAGCCTTGGGATAGGAGAAGCACTTGTTACCGCTCTAAATGAGAAAGGAATTCCAACTCCGCTTGCAGCGACAATGATGCGTGCTCCTATGAGTCGTATGGACATTTTGACCGAAAGTGAAATTCAAGAAATCAATAGTAAATCGAAACTCGTTAAAAAATACAGTGAACTAATTGATCGTGATAGTGCGTATGAGATTTTGATTAAAAAAATTGATGCCGCAAATGAGCAAACTATAGAAGAAGAAGAAACAAAATCAGAAAGAAACGAACCTAGTACAGTCACAACGCTAGGTAAATCGGCACTAAAAATAGTTACCAGCGCCAGTTTTATCAGAGGTGCTTTTAGTATTTTAGCTAAGATCTTGAAGAAATAACTTTAAATCATATGCAATGAAAGGCATTGTTTCAATAGGATTATTAATCATTACGAATATCTTTATATTTTTAGCTTGGTATGGCCACTTGCAATTTAAGGAATTTAAATCATTAGAAAATATTGGAATATTCGCAACCGTTATGATAACTTGGGCTGTTGCTTTTTTTATATGTCTTTTTCAAGTTCCAGCTAACAAAATTGGGTTCCGAGGTAATGGAGGTCCCTTTTCCTTGCTCGAATTAAAAGTGATTCAAGAAATAATTGCCTTATTTGTTTTCGTAATTTGTTCGACGCTTTTTTTTAAAAACGAAACTTTAGATGGAATCATGCCAAAGGCATTGTATTTTTGATATTGGCCGTTTACTTATATTCAAACAATAAAAAATCAGCAATTTGCATTGCTCAAAAAATAAAAATGAAAAAATACTTTGTACAAACAGCTCCTTTCGTAGTGCCTACAACAGATGGTAAATTAATAGAAGAACATCATGGTGTTGCAGCCACCAACAATCAAGAAATATCCATTGCACATATGATTGCACCTCCAAAATGGAGTGAACCTTTCCAAACGCCAGAATTTGAGGAGTACACCTATATTATTAAAGGTAAAAAACAATTTAGTATTGAAGGGGAAATTATAATACTCGAAGCAGGCCAATCAATATGTATTGAAAGCAACACTCGCGTGCAATACTCAAATCCTTTTGATGAACCCTGCGAATATATTGCTATTTGCAAGCCCGCTTTTGACTTCAATAAAGTACACCGAGAAGATTAATTCATAGAAAAAATAGCAGTCGTCCTTATTGCAAGACAATAGAACTACTGCTGTTTATTTATTGTAGTAACGATATGATTTTATCTTCTACTGCTTTTGTGTTCCAAAGAGTTTCAATATTTTCCATTTTTAAAACCTCTTGCATAATTTCATTTTGATAATCCCCAATAGCCAGAGCTTCGGCATAGGGGCGATCACTAAAAGTCACTCTGCTGTATAATGGAATCCATTTTTCAGGATATTTATCGGAGAACCATTTCTCAATTTTCTTTTGCAATAGAAAATTTTCGTCAGCTGTTTTCGAACTCATTTCTAAAAAATTACGATAGGAAAGTTCGGCAATCGCATCAGCATTGGGCTTACGAGATTTCTGGTACTCAGAGAAAATCGTTTTCCAATCGTCACCATACTTTTCGATCATCTCGTTCAGAATTGAAATATCTTCAAAACCAGAATTCATTCCTTGTCCATAAAACGGAACTATAGCATGACTCGCATCTCCAATAAGTGCCACTTTGTCTTCATAAGTCCACGGATAGCATTTCATTGTAACCAATGTACTGGTAGGATTCTTGAAAAAGTCTTCGGCTAGTTTTGGAATTACATCAATAGTATCTGGTAAGTTTTTTTCAAAAAATACTTCGACTGAAGCTCTAGTTTGCAAGGAATCAAATGAATTTTCTCCTATAAATGGCATAAACAAAGTACATGTAAAACTGCCATCTAAGTTAGCCAAGGCAATCAGCATGTATTCACCACGCGGCCAAATATGAAAAGAATTTTTATCTAATTTATGCGTTCCATCAGCATTCGCTGGAATATTTAATTCTTTATAACCAATAGGTAAGAATTCTTGGGAATAATCAAACATGCTTTGGCGTTGCATGCGGTGACGAATTCTAGAAAAAGCACCATCTGCACCAAAAACCATATCGTACTTTTTATCTTCCCATGCTCCTCGTTCAGTTTCACCAATATGAAGCGTTGCAGTATCCAGCGACACATCCCATATTTTATGCTCAAAAAAGAATTCAGCGCCTGCGGCTTCTGCCAAGTCAATCATCTTCCTATTCAAAATTCCTCTAGAAATCGAGTCGATGGTCTCGCCCTCTTGGCCGTAATTTTGAAAATTAAGCTTATCAACTAAGTGAATTGCTCTTTTATCCATAGGAATGGCAATTTTCCGAATCTCATCTCCTACTCCTACTGCATCTAAAGCTTTCCACCCTCTATTTGACATGGCCAAGTTGATCGAACGACCTGAAAACTGTATTTTTCGAATATCGGGACTTCTGTCGTAAATATGTACTGTATGTCCCGCTTTACGAAGATAAATAGCCAATAAAGATCCTACTAATCCAGAACCTACAACTGCTATTTTTTTATGAGTTTGCATTATTTTATTATCAAAAGTTACGCAAAATTACTGATTTATATTTTTAAGCTCTTTATAAAAAATCAATTTTTACCAGGAATAAAAAGCAATTTTGTTGAAGTTCTAACAATCTCATCTTTATTTAGTAACATTCGCCTGAATTTCCCAGCATTATAAAGCGCTGCTTGGTCGCTGTAATGCGCACTAAACGGATTACCCGATTGTCCTGTTGGCAAAATACTCCAGCTGTTTTCAATATCCGAAAAATCGATAACGCGTCTTGTCGATGGACCGCCTTTTACGGTATAATTCCCATCTGCGGTAAAATCAAAAAATAAATTATTGATTACTTCTGTTGATCCCGAAACTTCAAAAGGCCCCACATTGAAAAAACCTCTCAAAGCGGCTACTTTTCCCAATGGATGCTGATGCTCAACAGTATGAACCTTGTTCCAAGTCCAACTAGAAACAGTGCTTCCTAATTGTTTTTCTAAAGCAGCAACTGACTCTTTAAACGATTGCGATACAACTTGACTTCGAGTTTCCTTTAGATTTTTTGTGCTGATATTATCCCACCATAATGACTTTTCATTTACAATTTGCCGCGCTACAATTTGTTTTATAATGTGTGTCCCTAATAACATTTTGAATTGCTCTGGTCCTAGTTCGTCTTCGAATGTATTTTTAAGATAGGTATAAATCCATTTATTATATAGAGTAGGTGCTAAATCTGTAAGGTTATTAGAGCCTTTCCATTTTTTTAAAACAGCAAGCGCTTCTTTCTCATTGCTGGATAGTGCTTGTTGCGAAAGATTCGAAATTAATTGTTTTACTACTTCTGGAGCGACTGAAGACGTATTGTCATAAATCATTTGACCCACAGCGTCTTTGTCCCAATTTGATTTTGGCTCTAATAATTGTGTAATTCGTTTGGCTCTGTCTTCTGGGAGATAATATCCTGGATAGGAGAACCCATCGACTGGCTCTGGTTGGTTGTTTGCGGAGTAGACATAATTCCATTTTGGATTTACTGCAGACGGATTTTTGGAGAAATCCAAAAATTCTTTTATATCCTCTTTACCACTAGCGCCTTCCAAAATAAAATTAGGATTGACACCTGCTTGATGTTTGTATAACTTACCCGTAGCCCACCAAGCTACGTTCCCCTTCGCATCCCCGTACATAACATTCAATCCAGGAGCGGCGATTAAAGCTACCCCTTTTTGAAAATCAGTTTTGCTTTTTGCGTGCGATAATTCATAAACTGCATCTAGAATTTGTATGGGTTGCTGGGTGTAAATCCAAGATAATGCAACCGGCTTATCGTTCTTTAAACCATCAATCAAGTCATTGACAATAGGACCGTGGCGTGTGATTTTTACATTTAAAACCACATCTGATGAATCCTTGACCTTAATTGCTTTTTTACTTATTTCGTATGCGCTAAAACCATTTGGTGTTTTATACGCTTTGGCATCCTTGGGATTATTTTCTTCCTGATATAAATCGATATCATCATTTTCGAACATCGTTAAGCCATAAGCATAGTCCCGATTATGACCCAACAAAGGGTAAGGAGTTCCAGCCAAATAACTACCATACAATTCAAATTCTGGTGTTACAATATGCGCTTCATACCAAGTACCTGGTTGCGAAAAACCGATGTGTGGATCATTTGCAAAAATGACTTTTCCGTTTTTAGTTTTTTCTGGAGCAATTACCCAACTGTTGCTTCCTATGAAAGGAGAAACTGGTGACTGATCTAAAATTGCAGCCACTGATTTTGATATTGCCGCATATTCTTGAGGTATTTCCTTAGCGTTTTTAATTTTAGTCGTATTGAACGAACCATCTATTCCAAAATCTTTTACATACTCCATTCCATACTTGTTGCGAATATCAGTAAGTAAAGGGTCTGATTTTTGCGCCATCGCAAAGCTAAAAGACATGTATCCAAAAATATTGTAGACATCCGTAATAGTAAACTTCTCCTTTTTTATACCAACCAAACTAAACTCTATTGGCGTTTTACCATCATCCAGATACTGATTGATTCCGTCTAGATAAGCCATTGTTAGTTTATAGCTTTGACTTTTTTTATCCAATACAGCAATGGCCTTTGCAGAGGCTTCTTTGATTCCCAATCCTGCAAAAAATTTATCATTCTTTAAAGCTACTGAACCAAAAATTTCAGACAATCTTCCAGGCGCGATACGGCGCATCAATTCCATTTGCCACAAGCGATCTTGTGCGTGAACATATCCCAGCGCCATCATAGCATCTTGGGAATTGGTGGCATAAATATGTGGCACACCAAACTCATCAAAGTAAACGGTGGTTTCTTCTTGAATGTTCTTTAACTGCAACTCACCTTCATATTTTGGTTTTAAATAAAAACCATAAACTAAGGCTGCTCCCACTACAAAAGCTACTATCAAGATTAAAATAAGAACTGATTTTTTAAATATTTTCATCATTGGATAAATTGAAAAACAAATATATAGGATTTGATAGTTATTTGAACAATTAATTTAAAGGCTCAAATACTTTAGAAATAATATTGTTATTTTGTTTAGTTTATTTTAAATTTAATTAAACAAAAAGTATATTTGTACTAAAATACAAAATATGAAACATATTTCAAGAGAAACTATTTCTCAAATGGAGAAAATCGAAAGATTAAATTTAATTAACTCTTGTACTGGTTATAAATCAGCTAGTCTTTTGGGTACAAAATCCCTTGATGGAAAGACCAATGTGGCTATTTTTAGTAGCGTTACCCATTTAGGGAGTAATCCTGCCATGATTGGTTTTATCATGCGCCCCACTACCGTTCCCAGAGATACCTATAAAAACATTAAAGAAACTGGATATTTTACAATAAACCACATCACAGCAGCTATGATATCTGATGCGCATCATACATCGGCAAACTATGAACTAGGCACTTCAGAATTTGACAAAACCAATTTAGAAGAGGAATATAAAGCAACTATTGATGTTCCATTTGTAAAAGGAAGTCCGGTGCAATTGTATTGCAAATATTTAAATGAATACCATATAAAAGAAAACGATACCATTCACGTGATTGCCTCTATTGAACACTTATTTTTTGAAGAAGAACTAGAGCATAAAGATGGCTGGTTGCAACTAGATAAAGGAAATGTAGTCGCTATAAATGGTCTTGATGGGTATTGCTTACCCAAACTAATTGATCGGTATCAATATGCTCGAAAAGAGATTCCAAGCACATCATTTTTCAAAAAATAAATTATGAAAAAACTTCGGCTCATACTTGGCGATCAATTAAATTCTGAACATTCTTGGTTTAAGCAAATTGATCATGATACTGTTTATGTACTTGCAGAAATGCGTCAGGAAACAGACTATGTTAAGCATCATATTCAAAAAGTGGTCGCGTTTTTCCTTTCGATGCGTAACTTTTACACGTCTTTGCAATCAAAAGGGCATCAAGCAATTTATTATCAAATCAATGCGAATTCGAATCCAAACGATTTGGCAAAAATCATCAACTCTTGTATCGAAAAATACAACATTGAAAAATTTGAATATTTGCTACCCGATGAATACCGACTTGATGTACAACTGCAATCTATAGGTGCAAGTTTGACAATTCCATCAGAGGCATTCGATTCTGAACATTTTTATACTACGAGACACGAACTCGCACAATTTTTTGAAGGTAAAAAGTTATTGCTGATGGAAAATTTCTATCGGAATATGCGCAAAAAACATCATGTCTTGATGGAAGGCTCTACTCCTACAGGCAATCAATGGAACTTTGATCACGACAATCGAAAAAAATACAAAGGTGAAGTTCCAGTTCCCACTGAAAAAAACTTCAACGCTGATGTAACTGAAGTGGTAAGCCAAATAAAAGAAGCTGGTATCCTTACTTTTGGTAATATTGATGAGAAAAAATTTAGTTGGCCCACTTCTCGGGAGCAATCATTACAAGTTTTGGATTATTTCTGTCATCATTTATTAAAACATTTTGGCGATTACGAAGATGCGATGCATACTGATGAAAAGTTCCTATTTCATTCCCGTCTCTCCTTTGCGATGAACAGTAAAATGCTTTCGCCAAAAGAGGTAATCGAAACCGTAATTGCATTTTATCACGCTAATGAAACGACTGTAACTATCTCTCAAGTTGAGGGATTTGTGCGACAAATACTGGGATGGCGCGAATACATTAGAGGAATATACTGGAAGGAAATGCCCAATTATGCCCTAATGAATGTGCTAGAAAATAAAAATAAACTACCTGATTTTTTCTGGACTGGCAAAACCAAAATGAATTGTATGAGTCATGCCATCAATCAGAGTTTAGATGAAGCGTACGCACATCACATTCAGCGGCTTATGGTCATTGGCAATTTTACGTTGCTTACTCAAATTCATCCAGACGAGGTAGACGCGTGGTATCTAGGAGTATATATTGATGCCATTGAATGGGTAGAAATGCCTAACACTCGTGGGATGTCACAATATGCTGATGGTGGAATTATTGCAACAAAACCATATGTTTCCTCTGGAAGTTACATCAATAAAATGAGTAATAATTGTACAAAGTGCCAGTACAATGTAAAAGAGAAATTTGGTGATAAAGCTTGTCCATTTAATACGCTTTACTGGAACTTTCTTGACGAGAAAAAAGACTACTTCAAGGGCAATCAACGAATGGGAATGATGTTGAATTTATTAAAGAAAATTGATCCCGAAGAATTGTTTAAAATTAAAACCAAGGCAAATGAAATCATTGCCAATATGGATTCGTATTAAACGCTATACAAAACGGGTGCTTAAATTCAATATGAAGTTAAGCACCCGTTTTTTATTAGAAAGATAAAATTAATTATTTTTACTTCCATCAATTATAGCTCCTGTTCCAGCGCCAACACCTGCACCCGCAACACCACCAATAATAGCTCCTTGAACTTTTTTCTTGCTAATAATTGCACCTGTAGCTGCTCCAACTCCTGCACCAATTAAAGCGCCTTTAGCTGTACTGCTCATACCTTTCCTTTGTGTAGTAGTTGTAGTCGTAGTAGTCGCTGGTTGTCTAACCACTACAACTTCTTTTTGAGTTTCAATTTTAGCTTCTTCGATTTTCGCCATCTCTACTTGCATGGAATCAATAACTCTTTGTTTTTCCATTTCAACTTTCATCGAATCTACAGTTGCTAATTTAGCTTTTTCAATTTCCATTTTTCCTTGATTTTGACAAGAAACAACAACTGCAGCAAGTAGTATAAAATATAATGCTTTCATAATTTTTTTATTTTGTGATTAATACTTTTACAAAGTAACAATGAAACGGCTAAATATTAGTTATAAAATCGAAATAATTTTTTATACTATTTGAACTTCTATTTATTAAGAATTCCCGCTTTTAATATTTGCCCAAAATGATACATCTCTTCAAAAGAAGAATAGAGAGGAACTGGTGCTAAACGAATTACATTTGGTTCACGCCAATCAGTGATCACACCATTTTTCATAAGGTATTCAAACAAACTTCGTCCTTCGCCATGCAGCAATACGGATAATTGTGAAGCTCTTTCCTCTTGGTTTGAAGGAGTAATGATTTCAAAAGTACTTTCGACCTCTTTGTCTATTTCGTGCAAAATAAATTCTAAATAAGAGGTTATAGCATTTCTTTTTTGAATCAAAGAATCCATTCCTATTTCATCAAACATTTCGACTGATGCCAAATATGGTGCAAGAGATAATATGGGTAAATTACTAATTTGCCAACCATCGGCACCATGAACGGGATCAAAAGTTTGTTCCATCTTGAAACGGCGTTCTTTGTTATGTCCCCACCAACCTGCAAATCTGGGTAACTGTGGATTATTATGGTGTTTTTCATGAATAAAACATCCCGAAGCGTTTCCGGGTCCAGAATTCATATATTTATAACTGCACCAAGATGCAAAATCTACATTCCAATCGTGCAAGTTCAACTTTACATTACCTGCAGCATGCGCTAAATCCCAACCCACATAAGCACCAGCTTCATGACCTGCAGCCGTGATCGTTTTCATATCAAAAACTTGCCCTGTGTAGTAATTGACACCGCCGATTAAAACTAAAGCCAGCTCATTGCCAACTTCTTTTATTTTTGCCAAAACATCTTCTAATCGAATGTTGTGTTCGCCATCGCGCCGCTTAATTTCGACAAGCGCATCCTCAGGATGAAAGCCAACGCTTCGCGAATGAAAATCGACTTGACTCTGAAACATGTATTGATCCGAAGGAAATGCTTTCTCCTCGCAAATAATTTTATATCTGGTTTTTGTAGGTTGGTAAAACGAAACCATCAATAAATGAAGATTGACCGTCAATGTATTCATTACAGTCACTTCACTTGGCAAAGCACCCACAATTTTACTCAATGGTTTGGCAAAACGTTCGTGATAATCCCACCATGGTTTTTCACTGTAAAAATGACCTTCAACAGCCAGATTAGCCCAATCATTCATTACTTCATCTACATACCCTTTTGTTCTTTTGGGTTGTAAACCCAAAGAATTTCCTGTAAAATAAATCACTTTTTTTTCATTCACCTCAGGGAAATGAAATTCTTGCTGATATTTTTGTAAAGGATCTTGTGAATCCATTTTTTTTGCAAATTCAAGGGTATTTTCGAAAGTCATGATTTATATTTTGTTTTGTAAAAGTAGTAAAAAAGGACCGATAGATAAAAGACTTTTAATGGATTGGCAAAACTTAAAAAAGTAAGTATTTGAATGTAAAAAAATAGTTACTACTTTCTATAAGGAACTAAAAAACAACTCCTTATTTTCTCGGAAGTAAATTTTAACACTGATTTTAAAACTACTTTTAACGAAAACGACACGACAAGACAGCACATTTTTACTGGTTTTACGCTCACCCAAAACGTAAATATTCAGTCTGCAGAAGTAAATAAAATTGAATAAATGTCGAGAAAATCATGTGAGTTAAACAACTCTAGTTTAAAGTTTTACTCGAGTCTAGCAGAATACTACGATACCAAACTAGCCACATTAAAAATACAAATGATTGCCGAAGCCACCAAAGATGCCAGTGCTAGAGCCAAAAGTATTGCTGAAAATGCGGATGCCAATTTAGGAAGTTTAAAAAAATCAGACATGGATGTTTTCAAATTACAGGTCAAAACTCCTCTGAAGACTTTCCTATGGTGGTTCGTTCAATATCAATAACAAAATAGATTCTTATTCTTGCATTAGGGAATAAAAGAGATTGAAGATTTTTGATTAACGATTCTTGATTTCAGATTTGGTTATAATTGCGAAATCATAGCAGGTTTTTTATTGTTACAAAATAATACTTTTGTACAAAAATCTCGTTAGATGACAGCTTCGTGTGAGGGATAGTAGCGGCATCCTTTATTTTCTTTCTTTAAGAAAATAAAGATAGAGCGAATAGCCCGACCCGCTTTTTCTGCGGGACACACCCTAAATATCATTTGCAAATAACAAAAAATCTCGCCATTGCTGACGAGATTTTTTTATTTAGAATCTAAAGTGAATTCAGATTAAATGATTAACATAGCATCTCCGTAAGAGTAAAATTGGTATTTTTCTTCGATAGCTTCGGCGTAGGCTTTTTTCATTAAATCATGTCCGCAAAATGCAGAAACCATCATCAATAAAGTAGATTTTGGTGTATGAAAATTAGTAATCATACACGTTGGGATCGCGAAATCATGTGGAGGAAAAACGAATTTATTAGTCCATCCATCAAAAGGATTTAAAGTATTTTGTGATGAAACTGAACTCTCTACCGCACGCATAGATGTTGTCCCTACGGTACAAATACGTTTCTTTTTGGCTTTGGCACTGTTCACAATATCGCAGGCCTCTTGCGTGATTTTTAACTCCTCGGAATCCATTTTATGCTTAGACAAATCCTCCACCTCAACTGGATTGAACGTTCCTAAACCTACGTGAAGTGTAACCTCAGCAAATTTAATTCCTTTGATTTCTAACTTTTTCAATAGGTGTTTAGAAAAGTGTAATCCTGCAGTTGGCGCTGCCACAGAACCTTCTTCCTTTGCATAAATAGTTTGGTAACGCTCTGCATCTTCTGGCGTTACATCTCTAGAAATATATTTTGGAATTGGAGTTTCGCCTAGTTCTGTTAATTTATTTCTAAATTCTTCATACGAACCGTCGTAAAGAAAACGCAATGTTCTACCACGAGATGTCGTGTTGTCAATTACCTCAGCTACTAACGAATCGTCATCACCAAAATATAGTTTATTACCTATCCTGATTTTACGTGCTGGGTCTACTAAAACGTCCCAAAGTCTTTGTTCTGAGTTAAGTTCTCTTAGTAAAAAAACTTCGATTCTAGCACCTGTTTTTTCTTTGTTTCCATACAAACGCGCTGGAAAAACCTTAGTATTATTTAGAATTAAAACATCTCCGTCATCAAAATAATCGATAACATCTTTAAACATTTTATGTTCTATTGTTCCTTTCTTACGATCAATAACCATAAGACGTGCTTCGTCTCTGTTTTCAGCTGGATATTCGGCAAGAAGCTCTTTTGGTAAATCGAATTGAAAGTGTGATAATTTCATCTTAAAAATTTATAAGTTATGAATTATAAGTTACGAGTTAAGCCTCAACAAATTATAATCGTGTGCAAATATACGATTGTGAGATAGGCGTTGTCAAGTGTTTTGCTGTTTATTTTTCCTCACCCCTCCCGAACCCTCAGGACTATCTAAAGGAAAGGGAGAACGAAAACATGTTTTCTTCAATGAATTGAGGGTGTGTTACGAAATTTTGAAACCTAAACTTTTTAAATCTTCCCAAAAATCAGGATACGATTTTGAAACTACTTCGGCGTTTTCTATAACAATTGGCACTTTTAAAGCTAATGGCGCAAATGCCATCGCCATTCTGTGATCGTTATAGGTAGCAATTTTAATATTATGATTGATTTTGTCTGAGGCTACCAGCGTTAAGCTATCATTGGTAACCGATATAGTTGCTCCTAGTTTTGTTAGTTCTATTCGTAGTGCTTCCAGTCTATCGGTTTCTTTGATTTTTAGGGTATGAAGGCCCGTAAGATGGCACCCAATTCCTAATCCTAAGCAGGTTACCACTATGGTTTGCGCGATGTCTGGCGTATTATTTAAGTCTAAGTTTAAATTTTCTGGTTTAAAATCAGACTGTTTAACTAAAGTCATTTTGTTTCCTTGAAAATGCGTATCGACACCCATTTGCTTGTAGATTTCAACCAAAGCCGAATCGCCTTGCAAACTGGTTTCTTTATAACTGCTTAACGATATCGTGCTGTTTTTGGATAAAGCAACAATACTAAAAAAATAAGAGGCTGAGCTCCAATCGGATTCGACAGTCATCACTCTTGAGGCTACTTCTTGTTTTGGATAAACGGTAATGACATTTCCTCCAAAACTAGTTTTGATATCCAAATCATTTAATAATGCCAAAGTCATTTTGATATACGGGACCGAAGTGATTTCGCCAACTAAAGTGATTTCGATACCGTCGTGTAATTTTGGCGCCACTAACAACAACGCAGAAATATATTGACTACTCACATTTGCAGGAATGCCTACTTGAGAACTGGTTGTTTTTTGGCCAATTATTCGAATAGGCGGATATCCTGCTTCTTTCTCGTAAGAGATTTTTGCTCCTAATTGCTCCAATGCTTCCACTAAAACTTTGATCGGACGTTCTTGCATTCGTTGAGAACCAGTTAAAACTACTTCTCGACCTTCGCTAACGGCAAAATAAGCAGTAAGAAATCGCATTGCTGTGCCCGCATGATGAATGTCTATTAATTGTGAGCTGTCAATTGTGAGTTGTGCATTTGCTAAAGCTTTACTCATTACTTCGCTATCATCAGAGTTAGAAGTATTTTCTAAAGTTATATTTGGAAACAACGCTTGTAGCAATAACAACCGATTGGTTTCACTCTTTGAGCCAGTAATATTTAATGATCCGGTTTCAATTGTGTGTTGCGAATCCGTACTTATTTTTAAATTCATATAGCTAATTATGAGTTATGAAGTATGAGTTATAAATTATAGATGTGGACTACTATAATTCATGTTCGCAATTTATCACTCCGAATTTGGAATTCATAATTTATAGTTGACAAATTATTTGAGTTTATCGTTGTTTTTGTGACGATCTTTATCTCTAACGGATTTTAAATCCATTTTTTTATCGAAAGCCGCCTGTAAATCGATACCCGTTTGATTGGCTAAACACAAGACTACAAAAACAACATCGGCAAGCTCCTCGCCTAAATCTTTATTTTTATCACTTTCTTTTTCGGATTGTTCGCCATAACGACGGGCAATGATACGCGCTACTTCACCTACTTCTTCGGAAAGTTGCGCCATATTAGTGAGTTCATTAAAGTAACGAACGCCGTGTTCTTTTATCCAAGTATCTACGTCGAGTTGGGAGTTTTTTAGATTCATTTTTTTATTTTTTTTATTTCTTTATCAAAATCAGAAATTATTTTCTGTGTTTTATTAAAAACTTCATAAGCAGCGATTGCTTTTTTATCCGCTTCTATTTTAGAAATTTTTCCTTTACCATCCAAAACTCTATAATCATTAAAGTTTAGAAATTTATTTACACTTTCAGCCAATTGATTCATCGTAAAAGTATGCTCCCGCGCTATCAAACCTTCTATGTAATCAAAATAACCCGTTACGGTACGTTCTAATTGTTTAATTTCTTTTTCTTGCAAATAGTTTTTAGCAACTACCACATCCGATTTCAAAACCCTACCGTTTGGACTATTTTTCCAAGTCGATAATCCCATATTTTCCTTCGTAGCGTCGGCAGTATTGGCTATTATTTCGGCAGCAGTACTGCCGGTTATTGCAAAATGAAATTTATTTTGGACTGTGGCGTAGAAATTTTTTGTGATATCGGCATGGCTGTCATAGTCAATACTACACTCCGCAAAAATATCCGTTACTTGCTGATAAATTCTCCTTTCGCTCGCTCGAATAGAACGAACTCTTTGTAGTAATTCTTTAAAGTAATCTTTACCAAAAATAGCCTGAGCTTGTTTTAAACGATTGTCGTCTAAAACAAAACCTTTTATAATATATTCCTTTAAAGTTTGGGTTGCCCAAATACGAAATTGTGTAGCTTTGGAAGAATTTACTCTGTAGCCAACTGAAATTATGGCGTCTAAACTATAATGTTTTACTTTATACGTTTTGCCATCAGATGCAGTTGCCGAGAAAACCTCGGTAACTGAATTTTCCTCTAACTCATTACTTTCAAAAATATTTTTTAAGTGCAATGATACATTATCTGTACTGCAATCAAACAATAATGACATTGCTTTTTGTGAAAGCCATACCGTTTCATTTTGCAACAAAACATCGACACGTATTTCTCCGCTTGGTGTAGTGTATAAAACAAACTTTTTTAAATCATCGTTCATTTATTTATATTTTTAAAAATCCTAATTCATAAACCATTGGTTGCAATTTCTCACTCAAATGTTCATAGACTTCTTCAAAGAATTTAAAACTTATTAGCTAAAAATCAATCAATTGTGTATAAAATCGGAACGGATTTTTGTTGCGGAAGTCTTAATTCGTGATTTTCAAAAATAGCACAAATCGTACAATAAACTAGTATATTTACTCTCTATTTTTACTATCAATCATAATGTTTACAGGTCCGTCATTTAGTATTGCTACTTTCATATCGGCACCAAAAACTCCGGTTTGTACTTTTTTACCTAAATCCTTTTGCATTTGAGCAACAAATTCTTCATATAGAGGAACAGCTATTTCTGGCTTGGAAGCTTTGATATAGGAAGGACGATTTCCTTTCTTGGTCAAGGCATGAAGGGTAAATTGGGAGACTATTATAATATCGCCGTCAATGTCTTTTACAGATAAATTCATCACTTCATTTTCATCCCCAAAAATGCGGAGATTCACAATTTTCGACGTCAACCAAGAAATATCTTCAGGAGTATCGCTATCTTCTATACCAACTAAAACCATCAATCCATTTTGGATTTCGGCAACGATTTTAGCATCTATGGTTACAGAGGAGGAAGAAACTCTTTGGATTACTACTTTCAAATTAATTATGAATTATGAATGGTGAATTATGAGTTGTGAAAGCTGAACTATAAGGATAATAGCTATTTTTTAAATTGTTTTTAGTTGAAATTATTATTGAAGCTATGATTTTTTTCAGTTCAACAATATCACTATTCAAAGATTCATATTGTGATTCATTCAGATATTCATATCGAAACAATAATTCCAACCAATAGTCGCTTTCATTGGCTTCTTTTTGTGCAATTGCAAGTTTATGAATAAAATCTAATTTTCTTTCTGCATGTTCTGATTCTCTCACTAATGCCCCAACTGAGGTACCGCTGCGCAGTAGCTGTTTACTGAAAACAAATTCCTTCTTTTCAATACATAAGAATCGATACAACTTTACGATTCGTAACGCAAAATCAAATGATTTTATTTTTATAATATTACTTGCCATAACTCATAATTCATAACTCATAATTGAAATATTACTCCCTCGTTTTATCACTTATAATTCGGTCTTCATTGTGAATATCGGTTCGATAATTTTCATCATCTCCTTCTAGAATTTTAAGATAACTTCTGTAACGAGACCAAGCAATTTCATCTTTTTCCAAAGCGGCTTTGATAGCGCAATGCGGTTCGTCTTTATGCAAACAATTATTGAATTTACACTGATCTTTTAATTTAAAGAACTCGGGAAAATAGCCGCTAATTTCTGCTGGATCCATATCTACAATTCCAAAACCTTTGATTCCAGGAGTATCAATTATCCTAGCATCAAAGGATAGATCATACATTTCTGCAAAAGTCGTCGTATGTTGCCCTTGCTTACTGGCTTCCGATATTGTCTTAGTTTTTAGATGCAAAGTAGGTTCCATAGCATTGACTAAAGTCGATTTCCCAACACCTGAATGTCCAGAAAACATACTCACTTTGCCAATCATCATTGCTTTCAATTCCTCTATACCTTTCATTTCGGTTGAAGAAACGCGCAAACATTTGTATCCAATTTCCTGATACACATGTTGCATGTACAATTGCTCATCTAAGGTAGCTTCGTCAAACGTGTCTATTTTGTTAAAAACTAAAATGGTTTCAATTCCGTATGCTTCGGCAGTTACAAGAAAACGATCTATAAAATTAAATGTAGTTGGCGGATTGTTTATTGTTATCAATAAAAAAACACGATCAATATTTGATGCAATAATATGCATCTGATGGGATAAATTAACCGACTTACGGACAATATAATTTTTTCTTTCGTGGATGTTGTGAATGGTTCCTGTAACAGTATCCGAGGATTCTTCCAATTCATAATCGACAACATCACCTACAGCAATGGGGTTGGTACTTTTGATTCCTTTAATTCGGAATTTCCCTTTCATACGGCATTCTATAAAATCCCCTTGCTCTGATTTTACGGTGTACCAACTTCCTGTAGATTTATAAACGAGTCCTGTCATGTGGCAAAGGTAAAATTTTGTTTCAAGTTTATCCCGACACTTCGGGATAAAGTTTGCAGTTTTTTTGAACTTGTTCCAAACAGAAACTCTTCAACTTCATTAAATCAAAGAGATGACTAATCCTAAATAATCGTTACCGATTAATTAGGATTAGTAATTACAATTTAAGCATTCAACACCTTATCTTGATGGCTAATACTTTCTTGGTGAATGGCTTTGAATAATTTTAAAACAAACTCTTCTGAAAGTCCTTTGGTTTCCCCATCCAAAATCATTTTACCTAATATTTCGTTCCATCGGGTGTTTTGCAATACCGCAACATTGGCCGCTTTCTTCACCACACCTATTTCGTCAGCTACTTTCATTCGTTTTCCTAAAAGCTCCAGCAAAGTAGCATCTAAAACGTCAATGTTAGCTCTTAATTTTTTCATTTTCTGTGTATACTCGTCAGACACATCATTTAGTTTTCTTACTTTCAAATCAATAAAAATTTGTTTCAAAGCATCCGGAGTCACTTGCTGCGCTGCATCACTCCAGGCATTGTCTGGATCAATATGCGTTTCAATAATCATTCCGTCGTAATTCAAATCTAGGGCTTCTTGCGTAACTTCAAGAATCATTTTTCGGTCACCAGTAATATGCGATGGATCAATAATTAAAGGCAAATCTGGAAATTTGTTTTGCAATTCTATAGCAATTTGCCATTCCGGAATATTACGGTATTTGGTTTTCTCATAGGTTGAGAAACCTCTGTGAATTACTCCTAATTTCTCAATTCCAGCATTATACAAACGTTCTACACCACCCAACCACAATGATAAATCTGGATTTACAGGGTTTTTTACCAAAACAATTTTCTTTGTTCCAGCCAATGCGTCAGCAATTTCCTGAACTGCAAATGGGTTTACCGTTGTTCTAGCACCTATCCACAAAACATCAATGTCATATTCTAAAGCTAATTTTACGTGAGCAGCATTGGCTACTTCAGTTCCCATTAGCAAACCTGTTTCTTCTTTGGCTTTCTTCAACCATTTCAAACCTATTTCACCAACGCCTTCAAATCCTCCCGGACGCGTTCTTGGCTTCCAGATTCCTGCTCTAAAAATACTTACATCTGAATCCTTTAATTCATGTGCAATTTTCAATACTTGTTCTTCGGTTTCAGCGCTACATGGCCCTGCTATTACTAATGGGTGGGTCAAATTAAATGCCTCCAACCAGTTTCTCATTTCTTTCTTATTTTCCATCTTTTCTAAATTTTTCGCCACCCCAGCCCTTTCGCCGCAGCGCAAAGGAAACCTCGAGTGGATGATTATTGTTATTAATTATTTTTAGTTGTTTTACTAGTTCCCCCTTCGGGGGTTAGAGGGCTTTCATCCCGTTCAATATTTCTTTTATTTTATTCACGCTCTCCATTTCATTGTAGATCGCCTCGTAATCCTCATCCTCTAAAAGCTCTTTAAATTTAGATAAATTCGAGATGTATTCATTGAGTGTTTTCACGACTTGCTTTCTATTTTGCTTAAAAATGGGTGTCCACATCGCGGGCGAACTTTTAGCAAGACGCACGGTACTTTCAAAACCAGAACCCGCCATATCAAAAATATCCTGCTCGTGTTTCTCCTTGTCAATTACTGTTTTTCCTAACATAAAAGCGCTAATGTGAGACAAATGAGACACATATGCAATATGCTTATCGTGCGATTTTGGATCCATATACCGAATCCGCATTCCCATTTCTTGAAACAACGCCAAGGCACGTTCTTGCAATTTAAAAGTCGTTTTCTCCACCTCACAAATAATGTTTGTTTTTCCTTGAAACAAGCCTTTTATCGCTGCCGATGGTCCCGAAAATTCCGTTCCAGCAATAGGATGCGTAGCTATAAAATTTCTCCTTTTGGGATGATTGGCAATTCCCTCACAAATAGGTAATTTTGTAGAACCAACTTCAAAAACAATCGTTTGGTCACCTATTGCCTCCAAAACTTGAGGCACAACCGTGAGCGCTACATCTACAGGAACCGAAACAATCACAAAATCAGCATGCATTAAGTCTGCAAATGTTGCCACCTCATCAATAACACCCAACTCAATTGCCTGATCCAAATGCTTTTCGTTGGTATCAATCCCATAAATCGTAGCATGGGGATATAAATCTTTAATATCCAACACCATCGAGCCGCCTATCAATCCTATACCTATTACAAATACTTTCATTTTTTTGTTTTTTATCCGAAGCTTGTCCTGCTATCCGTTGCAATCTTTCCTGCCGAACGCCGGCAGCAAAGGATTTCCACTACTATCAGGGCTAGGAAATATCGTTTTTAAGAACATCTATTTTCTTAAAAAAGATTATTATTTTTAAACTCTACGACGTGAAAGATTAATCAAGTCCTTACTAAAATCGACTGATTGCTTCTCTAATTTTTTCTTCTTTGATACATAAAGCAAACCGAATATACCCTTCGCCATTACTCCCAAAAATAGTACCCGGCGTAATAAAAATTGATTTTTCGTGCAAGATCGTATCAATAAAATCGGCAGCCGATGTAACTCCATCGGGCAACTTTGCCCAAACAAATAAACCAACACCTTCTTTGTACACTTTACAACCTAATTTTTCGGCTAACTGTTCAGTAAGGATTCGTCGTTTTTTATAGATTTCGTTCATAGAATCAAACCAAGCTTTTTCGCTTTTAAGTGCTTCAATGGCTCCTTTCTGAATTCCGTAAAACATGCCGCTATCCATATTGCTTTTTACTTTCAAAACCGCATCAATAGCATTGGCATTTCCTAACACCATGCCTACTCTCCAGCCCGCCATGTTAAACGTTTTACTCAAAGAATTCAGTTCTAAAGCCACATCCTTTGCTCCTTTTACCTGTAACAAACTCATCGGATCGTCATTCAAAACAAAACTATACGGATTATCATTCACCAATAAGATTTCATGTTTTGCAGCAAAAGCCACTAATTTTTCAAACAATTCTAAACTCCCTCGAGCTCCTGTTGGCATGTGTGGATACCCAATCCACATGATTTTTACTTTCGTTAAATCCAGTTTTTCTAAGGCTTCAAAATCCGGTTCCCACTGGTTTCCTTCTTTCAAATCATAATAAACGGGCACCGCTCCAACTAAATTCGTCACTGAAGTATAGGTTGGGTATCCCGGATTCGGAATCAAAACGTGATCTCCTTCATTCAAAAAAGCCAGCGAAATATGCATAATCCCTTCCTTAGAACCCATCAAAGGCAAAATTTCTGTTACGGGGTTGAGTGCTACACCATAATTTTTGGCATAAAAATCAGCCATACCCTCACGCAACTCTGGCAATCCCTGATAACTCTGGTACTGATGTGCGTTTTCATCTTGCATAGCGTCAACAATAGCGTCAATTACCGCTTGCGACGGCAGTAAATCTGGGCTTCCAATTCCCATATTAATAATGGGTTTGCCTTCGGCAGCCAGTTGCCTTACTTCTCTCAATTTTGAGGAGAAATAGTATTCTTCAATGGTATTGAGACGCTTTGCTGTGGTAATCATCTTATTGTTTTTTATCCGTTATGCTTTAAATTTTTAACTTGTTTCTAACCTTGGCAAGCCAAGAGCCTCACTTTGTATTCTTATACTCACCCAAGACTTTAAAGTATTCTGCCATAATCATCAATAATGATTTTGCCTTGGCGTAATCTTCATATTTTTCAAAAGTGACATCCACAAAAAAAGAATATTTCCACGGCGTTTCTATTTTTGGCAACGATTGAATCTTAGTTAAATTCAATTTACAATCGCTCATCACGTTTAAAACTGCTGCTAAACTCCCGCGCTTGTGATCCAGTTCAAATTTTATCGATGCTCTGTTAATTTCACTTTTGGAAACAAATGAATTCTCCTTTTTGATAATAACAAAGCGCGTCATGTTGTTTTTAATCGTCTGGATCTCTGGCGCAATAATTTCCAAATTATACATTAATGAAGCTGTTTTACTGGCAATTGCCGCTATTCCTTTCAACTGCTTTTCTTGGATTCTTCGTGCTGTTTCAGCGGTATCTTTATCTTCAACTAACTTTATATGTGGATATTTTTTTAAGAAATCCATACATTGTAATAATGCCATCGGATGCGAATGTACTTCAAGCATTTCTTCAATTTTTTGACCTTTCAACGCCATTAAATTTTGATGAATACTCAAATAATGTTCTCCTATAATGTGTAAATTGTTTTTATCAATTAATGCATAATTAGGAATAATAGGGCCCGCAATAGAGTTTTCGATCGCCATAACCGCTTGATCTGATTTACCTGACATTAAATTGTCGATCAACTCCTCAAAAGACAAACACTCGTCTAGAACAAAATCATGATTGAAATATTCTTGAGCAACTTGATGATGAAATGAACCCGCTATGCCTTGTATTCCGATTATTGTATTCATTATTATTTAGTTTTAAGCAAAAAAAAATCCCGATTTACATCGGGATTGTATATTTATAGTATCAATTTAATTTTTGAATTAAATAACCATACAACAATCCCTTTCGACCTTCCAGAAGAAATAATAAGAATTGCTAAAATAAAATTGGTTACTCAACATGCTATTGCTTTTTGATATTTTTTACATTGCGAATGTATGCAAAATTTACACTTGACCCAAAGAAAAAGTTCATTTTGTTAGACAAAAAAGAGATTCCCTAAAAAACTGGTTATTAATTGTATAATGTTCAATAAATAGCCTTTAAAACACCCATAAAAACAGTTCTATCTGTTGGGTTTTAAAAACAAACTGAATTTATAGACTTTGTTAATCAGATACTTTCTCCCACAACCATTTTTTTCCCTCTGCAATGCGGGTTACTAACATTGCCGAAACTAAATCCCCATTGGCGTTAAGCAATGTAGCCATTGGGTCTACTAATGTTCCTATAATCATAGCGGCGGGCAAGGCTTGCTCCATAGGAAATCCGTAGACTGAAATGGCTAAAATCTCACCTATATACCCACCATTTGGGATTCCGCCTTCTACTACTGATACTATAACTGTGATTCCCAAAGCAACCAATATAGTATAGGGATCCGTAAGGTCTTTTCCAAATAGAGCAAAAATCACCGCTATTTTAACGATCGACGACATGCTCGAACCGTCTTTATGCAGTGGCGCGCCTAGCGGTATTACCACATTCCTGATGTATGCTGGAATATTGATTTTTTCAGCACCTTCAAGATTTGCGGGGATTGTTGCAATACTACTGCAAGTTCCCAATGCCGTCAAGGAAGGCGTTATGTTGTTTTTCCAAAATACTTTAAACCCTAATTTTCCGCCAGCCATGTACGCATACAAACTAAAAAAAACCACAAAGTAAAAAGCGCAAACTGCATAATACAACCCTAATGGTTTTGCGTATGCTCCAAATAGTTGCGGACCAAAAATGCCAACTTGATAGGCAAAATATGCACCCAAACCAATAGGTGCTGTTTTCATTATAAGATTTAATAATTGTTTCATGACTTCATTACCAGAATTCAGAAACCGAATAAAATCCTTCCCTTTTTCGCCCGAGTTCAAACACGCAAATCCTATTAAAAATGAAAATATAATAAGTGCCAACATGTTTTTTCGAGACAAAAGTTCGAAAAAATCACTAGCTGTTAGCAATTGTGTTATCTGCGAGCCTGCGGTTCCTGTTTCGACCATTTCCAAAGGAACCTGAGAAAGAATAAAATCTTGTTGAATTGGAAAAAGCAAAACGCCTACAAGCATCAAGATGGCCGAAACCAATACCGTAAATAAAAAAACTCCGATTACAATTAGAAACAATTTTCCTAACTTTTCCGTCCTTTCTAAACTGGCAATAGAAGAAGCGATGGTGAAAAACACCAAAGGAATTATTGCGGTGAATAATAAATTTAGAAAAATATCACCGAGCGGTTTAATAACGGCAACATCTTTTCCAAAAACCAAACCTAAAATACTCCCCACAAAAATCCCACCGAGCAGCAAAATAATACTGTTGTAATTTTTTAAGAAACTACTTGAAGTCGGGTTTTTCATATTTCTCTTTTTTTAGCGTACCGTAAATATAGAAATCTAAATGCTAGATTCGTAACCTCATTTCTCTTTTTATAACGTATTGCAAGTGAATAGATACTCTTGTTCAAAAAATAATTTAGGAATTAGCAGGACGTCTAACAACAAATTCATTGATTTTCTGTTTACTTTTGCAACAAATATTTCATCATGTCAATAGAGGTAAAAAACATATCCAAAAGCTATGGTGCTCAAAAAGCACTAGATAACATTTCATTTTCCATTAACAAAGGAGAAATCGTTGGTTTCTTGGGTCCCAATGGCGCTGGAAAATCGACTTTGATGAAAATATTGACTACCTATATTAATGCAGATGAAGGCGATGCCATAGTAAACGGCCATAATGTAAACACCAACCAGAAAGCGGTACAACTTGCTATTGGGTATTTACCTGAGCACAATCCGTTGTATTTAGATTTGTATGTTCGTGAATATTTAGCGTTTAACGCAGATGTGTATAAAGTAGCCAAATCTCGAATTGAAGAAGTAATTCAACTGACTGGTTTAAGTACCGAAAGTCATAAAAAAATCGCACAATTATCTAAAGGATACCGTCAGCGTGTAGGTTTAGCAAATGCGCTACTGCACAATCCTAATGTATTGATTCTTGACGAACCTACAACTGGTTTAGATCCGAACCAGCTGATGGAAATTCGCAATGTGATTAAAAACGTAGGGAAAGACAAAACGGTTTTTCTATCAACGCACATCATGCAAGAGGTTGAGGCCATTTGTGATCGCGTTATCATCATCAACAATGGTAAAATTGTAACCGATAAAAAATTAGATAACTTAATTTCTGAGGATAAGGAACAAGTAATTGAAGTGGAATTTGATTTTCAAGTTGAGGAACAATTGATTTCTAAAATTGAAAATCTTGTTTCGTATGTAAACATTCACGATATGATGTGGGAACTGACTTTCAAATCAGATAAAGACATGCGTTCTGTAGTTTTTGATTTTGCTCAAAACAATGGTTTGAAAACCTTACAACTCAATCAGAAGAATAAAAACTTGGAAGCAGTTTTTAGGGAGATTACGAAATAGTTAGCAGTTTTCAGTTTTTAGTATTCAGTATTTTTTGAATAAAAAACAAACTCTTTTAAAACACAAAACTCGGTTCTGTCGTTCTGAAAAAGTAGGAACCTCATCAAGTGTGGTTCCTACTTCTTCGGAACGATAAGACAATAAAAAAGCTTCCAGCCTTAAAAAGATTGGAAGCTTTTTTTTATGAGTTTGATATTCTTAAAAAACCTGCCTCGCTATTTGTTTTATATTCTCCGATTTTCCCATCGAATAATAATGCAAAACAGGAACTCCTGCTGCCTTTAACTCTAGTGATTGTTGAATAGCCCATTCAATTCCGACTTGTTTCACATCAGCATTCGTTTTACAAGCCGCAACAGCATCTATCAAATCCTCCGGTAAATCAATACGGAAAATTTGCGGCAAAATTTGTAAATGTCGGTGTACCGCTAGCGGTTTTATTCCAGGGATAATGGGAACGGTAATACCTATTTCACGGGCTTTAGCAACAAAATCAAAATACTTAGCATTGTCAAAAAACATTTGGGTAACCACATAATCTGCGCCACCGTCTACTTTTTCTTTCAGTCTCTTCAAATCAGAAATTAAAGATGGAGATTCTAAGTGTTTTTCAGGATAGCCCGCAACTCCGATACAAAAATCAGCTTTATTGTCTACGTGCATAACTTCATGCAAATACTTGCCTTCATTCAATAATTTGATTTGTTGGACTAAATCTATTGCGTGAATATTTCCGCCCATTTTCGGGACAAAAGATTGTTCATCTTTCATAGCATCACCACGCAAAGCCATCACATTATTGATTCCCAAATAATGACAATCCACTAATAAATATTCGGTTTCTTCCTTCGTGAAACCGCCACAAAGTACATGTGGAACAGTATCTACGTTGTATTTATGTTTTATTGAAGCACAAATCCCCAATGTTCCAGGGCGCATTCTAGTTAGTTTTTTGTCTAATAAACCATTGCCTTTGTCTACATAAATAAATTCCTCACGCGAGGTAGTTACATCAATAAATGGCGGTTTAAACTCCATCAAAGGATCAATATTATCATACAGTTCCTGAATGCTTTTCCCTTTTTGTGGCGGAATAATTTCAAAGGAGAATAAGGTTTCTCCGTTAGCTGCTTCTATGTGTTGTGTTACTTTCATAATCCTCCCCCGACCCCTCCAAAGGAGGGGAGAACTCGGGTAATTTTAATTGAACAATTTTTTTATTCCTTTCTCAACTCCTCCCCTTTGGGGAGGCTGGGTGGGGATTTTAATCGGCGATATTTGGACCTAACCACTTCATAGCTTTATCTGTAGAAATGCTTCTACGTTTTGCGTAATCAATTACTTGATCTTCTTTTATTTTCCCCAGTCCGAAATACTTGCTTTCTGGATGTGCAAAATAATAGCCTGACACGGACGAAGCGGGCCACATCGCCATACTTTCTGTCAAGGTTACTCCTATTTCTTCTGCTACGTTTAGTAGTTTCCAAATAGTAGGTTTTTCTAAATGGTCGGGACACGCCGGATAGCCTGGTGCAGGACGAATTCCTTTGTAAACCTCATCAATCATCGCCTCTGTACTCAAGTTTTCATCAGGGGTATACCCCCAAATACTCTTTCTAATTTGCTCGTGTAAATATTCAGCAAAAGCCTCTGCAAAACGGTCCGCCAATGCTTTTACCATTATTGAATTGTAATCGTCTAAATCTCTTTCAAATTCAGCTGCCCATTCATCTACACCGAAACCTGTAGTTACACAAAAACAGCCCATATAATCTACTATTTTACTGTCTTTTGGAGCAATAAAATCCGACAAAGCTATATTTGGAGCACCTTTTGTTTTTTGTGATTGTTGACGCAAGGTTAGAAAGAGCCCCCTAACCCCCGAAGGGGGAACTACCAAGTTTGCGGATAATTCTTTGCTAATACTCACAATAGTTGTATTCAAATTATTCAAAACTTGCTGATTTGTATATCTGACAACCTTAAATCCTTTTGATTCTAACCAAATAGTTCTGTTTTTGTCGTGTTCAATTTGTTCAGGCTCGTTATGAATAGAACCATCCACTTCAATAATTAACTTTTTTTCTAAACACACAAAATCAACAATAAATTCTCCTATTATGTGTTGTCTTCTAAATTTAAAACCTTCAACTCCTTTATTAGACAAAACATTCCACAGCATTTTTTCAGCCTCTGTTGGTTTGTTTCTCATCTCTTTTGCTCGTACTTTCAGCTTATCATATATAGCTGGACTTGCAGTTTCCCAAGTCTGTTTTTCTACCATTTGAGTAGCTCCCCCTTCGGGGGCGGGGGGGGCTTCATACAATTCAATATCATCATCATTAATTTGATTGGCTGGAAAAATCCCATAAATACCTTTAGCAGTCAGTTTTTTTTCCTTTAAAATAATAGCTAACATTTGTTGCGCATCTGCAAAAACAGCTGTTGCTTGTTCGCCTACAATTTCATCAGTAAGTATAGCCGGATATTTCCCAAATAATTGCCAAGTTCTAAAAAAGGGCGTCCAATCTATATACGGAACCAAAACATCCAATTCGACTGCGATAGATTTTGTACCTATAAAATTGGGAGTTTTTGGAGTAAAATTTTTCCAATCCAATTGTAATTTATTTTTACGCGCGTGCTCAATAGTCAGGAAATTCTTGTCTCGCGAACGATTCAAAAACGTTTCTCTAAACGCATCATATTCGGCTCGAATATCGCTTGCATATAATTTTTTATCTTTATTCAATAAACTTCCTGCAACCGTTACGGCTCTCGAAGCATCGTTTACGTGAATTACTGTTTCTCTATATTGAGGTGCAATTTTTACGGCTGTATGCGCACGAGAAGTTGTAGCACCACCAATCATTATTGGGATTTTCAGCCCACGTTTGTCTAATTCCTTGGCGAGATAAACCATTTCGTCCAGCGATGGAGTAATCAATCCGCTCAATCCAATAATATCTACGTTGTGCTCTATGGCTGCTGCAATAATTTTCTCTGGAGGCACCATGACACCAAGGTCTACAATCTCATAATTGTTGCAGGCCAAAACTACCGAAACAATATTTTTTCCAATATCGTGAACGTCCCCTTTTACAGTAGCCATCAGGATTTTTCCGTTCCCCGACTTGTCACCAACTTGCTTAGCGGCTTCTATGTATGGAAGTAGATACGCCACTGCTTTTTTCATCACACGAGCCGATTTTACTACTTGTGGCAAAAACATTTTTCCTGAGCCAAATAAATCGCCCACTACATTCATACCAGTCATCAAATTGATTTCAATAACTTCGATCGGTTTTATAGCAGCTTGTCGTGCTTCCTCAACATCTTCTTCAATAAATTGATCGACCCCTTTTACAAGCGAATGCGTAATTCGTTCTTGCACCGTTCCTGATCGCCATTCAGCCTCACCCCCAGCCCCTCTCCGAAGTAGAGGGGAGTCGGAACCCTTAACATTCTCAGCAAAATCAAGCAATCGTTCCGTGGCGTCATCGCGTCGATCCAGAATTACATCCTCAACATGTTCCAATAAATCTTTTGGAATATCGTCATAAATCGATAGCATTTCTGGGTTTACAATCCCCATCGTCATTCCGTTTTGGATCGCATGATACAAGAAAACCGAATGCATCGCTTCTCGAACAGTATCATTCCCTCTAAACGAAAACGACACATTACTTACTCCGCCACTTATGTGTGCGTGCGGTAAATTTTCGCGTACCCATTTAGTCCCTCTAAAGAAATCCAAAGCATTCAGTCGGTGTTCTTCCATTCCTGTCGCTACTGGAAAAACATTCAAATCAAAAATAATATCCTGCGGAGGAAAACCCACTTTGTGCACCATAATGTCATACGAGCGTTGGCATATTTCTATGCGACGCTCGTAATTATCTGCCTGACCTTTCTCGTCAAAAGCCATGATAATTACAGCAGCACCGTACCGTTTTATCAATTTAGCATGTGCAATAAAAGCTTCCTCGCCTTCCTTGAGCGAAATAGAATTTACCACACTTTTCCCTTGTACCACCTTCAAGCCCGCCTCAATGATTTCCCATTTTGAGCTATCAATCATAATCGGCACACGAGAAATATCTGGTTCTGCAGCAATTAAATTCAGGAATTTTGTCATGGCATACACTCCATCGAGCAATCCCTCATCCATATTAATATCAATGATTTGGGCACCACCATCTACTTGCTCCCGTGCAATTTCAAGCGCCTCATCGTATTTCTCTTCCTTAATCAATCGAAGAAATTTTCGCGAACCCGTCACATTAGTCCGTTCCCCTACGTTCACAAAAACACTTTCGGGTGTAATTATTAAGGGCTCTAATCCTGATAAAATTAAGTTTCTTCTTTTCTCTGCTACTGCCATTTTCTATTGTATTTGTTCCTGCAGGGTTTCAAAAACCGTGTTGGAGTAACTTGTTTTTTTATTATTTGGGCGTGTTCGCCGCGGCGAACGGGCTATACGCTATATCTTTTGTTCCGCTATCGCTTCACAAAAGGATGCCACTACTATCCCTCACGCGGGCATTGTGCTAACAACTCTTCTTTTTTTATTGATTCTTCCGTTTCTTTATTCTTTAATTTTGTCATTCTGAGGAACGAAGAATCTAAACAAATTGCTCTGCTGCTTGCGCGAGCGTCACGCTCGTGCTTATTCTTTTTTCTTAAAAATCTTTTCCTGCCTATATTGTGTGCACTAGCGGGACGCTTGCGCTAGCTTTAGGCCACAACAATCACTTAAAACTCATTTGAGTCATCTCTTTCTTCATTAAATTTCTCTACATCCAAATCTTCAAATTCTAAACAATTATTAATCTCATGAAAAGTAATGGGAAGTAATTCATTAAATGTTTTAGCTTGTTCGTAACTTATTTCATCAGGGAAATTAAAATAATATTGATTTATTAATTCTATTCCAAACTCTGATTTATAATAATCTTGTAAGCTCAAAAAAACTTCATCATAATTATCACAACCATATATAAAATCAACTACATTTTTTCCCGCTAAATTTATTATTGATAAAGTATCAGCCTTAGTTCTTCCGTCTAATGCTTTTTCAATAGTATCAAATCTACCAACCATTAACCCTAATTCACCCTCGTCAACATAATAAGATTCACCTGAGTGCAAATAAACTATCTTTCTAACAACAAATTTACCAGTCTTATTTTCATTGAGAATTTTGCTGTATTTTTCTATTAAATTATCTCTAATTTCAAAATTTACTAAGTTTTTTAAACTTGGCAAGATTTGAATTTGTTTTATTTTATTTGAGCTCAAATCCAAACTATTTAGAGAAATTAAATTATTTAAGTTTTCAATTTTGGAGATATAATTATGGCCTAAATACAATTTAGTTAATTGTGACTGATTTTCTAAACAATCTATTTTTGATATCTTATTATTACTCATCCATAATTCTTTCAAACTAACAAGGTTTTCTAAACCTTCTAACTTACATATTTGATTGTCAGATAAATATAATTCTTCAAGATTTCTTAAATCATCTAAACCCTCTATTTTAGTGATTTCATTATTAAACAAATACAAAACTTTTAACTTTCTCAGATTTTGTAAGTTTTCAATCTTTTTTATTTTATTATTAAATAACGTAATTTCATTCAAATTTATATTTGAATCAAGCCCTTCAATTTTTTCAATATTATTACTATCAAGACTAATAAATCGAAGTTTTGTTAATTTCCCTAACCCTTCTATTTTAGTAATTTGATTTTCATCCAGAATTAAATTAATTAACTCGGTAAAACTTTCAAAACCTTGTATTTTGTTTATTTTATTTCTCCGTAGATTTAATCCAATTACATTTCTATTGATATCTAATAAATACCTATTATTATTATCTATCGAATTTATATGTCCTTCAGTGTGTTCCTCAATTGTAATCTTATAAATTTTCTCAAGTCTTAAAATTTCTTTCGGCTTACTTGTAGTTTTAACATTAAAAAAAAACTTTAAATATTTCAATATGTTCATCTTTCTTATTCTTTAATATATTTATGGTATAAAAATATTTAAATCTTCATAATTTAAGTAAAATCATTAACATTTTCAGTTAAAACTACATCACCGCAGTCGAAACCCTCGGTTTGTATTCCTTGGCGATATCGGCAATTAACTTGATGTGTGCCGGTGTTGTTCCGCAACACCCGCCTATAATGTTTACTAAATTATCATCGAGATATTCTTTGATAAAAGCTTGCATTTGTTCCGGTGTTTCATCGTATTCACCAAAAGCGTTAGGCAATCCTGCATTAGGATGCGCAGATACGTTGAAAACTGTGTTTTGTGCAAGCGTTTTCAAATAGGGTTTCAATAAATCGGCACCAAGTGCGCAATTGAAACCTACACTCAACAATGGTATGTGCGATACCGAAACTAAGAAAGCCTCTACCGTTTGTCCCGAAAGTGTTCTGCCAGAAGCATCGGTTATCGTTCCTGAAACCATAATAGGAATATCAAGATTGCGTTCGTCTTTTACTTCTTCAATGGCAAAAAGCGCGGCTTTGGCATTTAAGGTATCAAAAATAGTTTCTACCAAAAGTAAATCGCAACCGCCATCCATAAGCGCTTCTACTTGTTGCTTGTACGCGATGCGCAAATCATCAAAAGTTACGGCTCTGTATCCTGGATCGTTTACATCTGGTGACATGCTTGCTGTTCTGTTCGTAGGACCAATGGAACCCGCTACAAAACGAGGTTTGTCTGGATTTTTGGCGGTAAATTCATCAGCTACTTCACGGGCCAATTTCGCCGACTCATAGTTCAATTCATACACATATTCTTCAAGATGGTAATCAGCCATACCGATGGTGGTTCCTGAGAAGGTATTGGTTTCAACAATATCAGCTCCAGCGTCAAAATAAGCGGCATGAACGTCTTTTATTGCTTGTGGTTGAGTGAGCGACAATAAATCGTTGTTTCCTTTTAGCGAATGCGGAAAATCCTTGAAACGTTCTCCTCTAAAATCTTCTTCGGAGAAATTGTACCGTTGCAACATAGTTCCCATAGCTCCATCAAGGATGAGTATGTTTTTTGTAATGGCTTCGTGAATGCTTGACATAACTTTTTATTTCTTGTAAATCACAATTTGAAATGGTGATTTTTACTTTTGATTACTATTTCCAAAAGTTCCCAGATTTTTCTTTTTAGCCCTGATGGTAGCGGCATCCTTTTTATTCGCCTTTTTTCGGCGAATAAAAAGATATAGCGTACAGCAGGAACGATAATGACTGAAAAGCGCCATTAATCTGCTCTAAAAAAAATCGATACGTTGTCAAGAAAAGGTTTGAGAAATACTGTAGAAGTATTCTTGTGTTATCTATCTTTGATACTGGTTGTATAAAGTAGAATGTAGCACCTTCTTTAAAAAATAAAGGGTTGCTAAGGTTTCATTGGGTCTTTCCCTCCGCCTTTCGTGATAACTTTCAATAAATATAGGAACACTGCAAAGAAAAGACAAAGCGCTAACAATTGCAAGTTTTTTTTTAAAGTTTCTAGCGGAGTTTGTTGCAAAACGTTTAAATACAAAGGTTCTTAATTGCAAAGATTTTAATCAACCTTCGCAACCTAGAACCTTTGTATCTCAGCACCTTTTTAGACTATGGCTTTCACTACAGCTTTTGGAGCTTCTTTACGTGTACCATCAAAACCATCTACGCCAGAAACAGTAGTATATTTCAAAACATAACGCTTGCCTGGATTAATGATTTGGTACGCTGCCTGACACATTAAAGTGGCTTCGTGGAATCCGCAAAGAATCAATTTCAGTTTCCCCGGATAGGTATTTACGTCACCGATGGCGAATATTCCCGGAATATTGGTTTGGTAATCCAAAGAATTATTGACTTTTATGGCATTTTTTTCGATTTCCAATCCCCAGTCGCCGATAGGACCTAACTTTGGCGTAAGACCAAAAAGCGGAATAAAATAATCGGTTTCGATGGTGCGTTGTGCGCCGTTTTCCTCGACTACAACCGCTTCAAGATGTTCTGCACCTTTCAATCCCACAACTTCTCCCGGAGTAATCATTTTTATTTTACCAGAATTTTTCAATTCCTGAACTTTTTCTACAGAATCTAAAGCACCACGAAACTCGTTGCGACGGTGAATCAAAGTTACTTCTGAAGCTACATTAGACAAGAATATACTCCAATCTAGCGCCGAATCGCCACCTCCAGCGATTACTACTTTTTTATCTCTGAATTTTTCTGGATTTTTAATGAAATACTTGATTCCTTTGTCCTCGTAAAATTCGATATCCTCAATCAATGGTTTTCTTGGTTCAAAACTTCCAAGTCCACCTGCGATAGCAATGACAGGAGCATGGAATTTTTTACCTTTGTTTGAAGTTACGATAAACGTACCATCTTCTTGTTTTTCTATTGTTTCGGCACGTTCTCCCAAGGTAAATCCCGGTTCGAACTGCTTAATTTGCTCCATTAAATTATCTACTAAATCGCCAGCCAATACTTCTGGAAATCCAGGAATATCATAAATAGGTTTTTTAGGATACAACTCAGATAACTGTCCGCCTGCTTGTGGTAAGGCATCTAGAATATGGCATTTTAATTTTAATAATCCTGCTTCAAATACTGCAAATAAACCTGTAGGTCCTGCTCCAATAATTAGTATGTCTGTTTTAATCATTTTGTTTTAATTAGTCCTTAAATTTCCAACAATGTAATTCAAGGAAAGTGTTATTTTATTTACTATTTTTCAAAAAAAATGCCTGAATATTAATTCAATGCAAATATCATTATTATCATTATCAAAAAAAACGAAAAAGTATTATTAAGAACTAGTACAAGTTAGTTTTTAGTATTTTTTGAAGTATAGCTATTATCAATCTATTTTTAAAGACCTTTCAATGTTGCTGTTATTTCATTCATTTTTTGAACTTTCTCTTCAAAATTTCCTTTCAACGTTTTGCGATATTCATTCAAATTTTCGACCATTGCATTGATGTCTTCTGGAATAACTTCTTCAAAAAACTCGCGCAATCGCTTGGCTGTTGTAGGTGATTTTCCGTTTGTAGAAATCGCAATTTTCACATGGCCTTTTGTGACAATTCCCCCTAGATAATAATCACACAGTGGTGGGGTATCCGCGATATTGCAAATTAAAAATCTTTTTCCAGACAAATCATAAATCCGTTTGTTCACTTTCAAGTCATCGGTACAAGCAATGACCATGTGGCGTTTACGAAGCATCCAGCGATTGAACTTTTTGTACGTCAGTTTTACTGATTCATGGCTTGACGCCAAAGTCTCTAATTCGGGTAAAAATCGAGGTGCGACTACCTCAACAATAGCGTTTGGACTCGATTTTAACAAAAAAGACAACTTTTCTAATCCCACATTTCCACCACCCACAATTAGAGTGTTAAGATTGTGTAGTTTCAAAAAGATGGGATATAACTCATTCTTTTCCATAAGCCAAAACCTGGTTGTGCTGTGATTTTAATTCCTTGTAAAAAGCAGCATTTCGTTTCGCATCTCTTACCACTTCTCCGATAACAATTATAGCTGGCGAACTCAAACTTTTAGCTGCAACAACTGATTGAATAGTATTTACAGTGCCAATTCCTACTTTCTCTGCTGCTGTTGTTCCGTTTTGAATAATGGCAACAGGCATCTCGCCTTTCGACTCTTTTTGGAACAAAGCTACAATCTGATCTAACTTACTCATGCCCATCAAAATAACAACAGTTGCCGTAGATTGTGCCGCTAAAGCAACATCTGTTGACAATTTTCTTGCCGAAGTGGTTCCCGTAATCACCCAAAAACTTTCAGAAACGCCTCTTTTTGTTAACGAAATACCTTGCGAAGCTGGAACCGCAATCGATGAGGAAATACCCGGAACTACAAAGGTAGGGATTCCAAAACTCTCTACGAACTCTATTTCTTCACTGCCTCGACCAAAAATAAATGGATCGCCACCTTTTAACCGAACCACATTTCCATACGTAAGTGCATTATCTACTATCAATTGATTGATTTCCTCTTGTGTATATTCATGTGAACCTTTTCGTTTTCCCACAAATATTTTAAGTGCTTTTTTAGGAGCATAGGATAATAATTCTTCATTTGCTAGGGCATCATACAAAACCACATTTGCCTCAGCCAGCGCCTTTGCTCCTTTGATAGTAAGTAAATCCGGATCACCCGGACCAGCGCCTACCAGTGTTACTTGAGGTTCTCTTTTATTTTTCATCTTGTAGATCTTTGGCTCTAAATGCTTCTATAGTTTCAAAAAAAGCAATGGCTTCTTGTCTGTATTTTTGAGCAAATTCTGGAGTAGGTTCATTATCTCTGATTTGAAACACTAGCTGTTTCAATGTTGTTGGCAATTGAATTTTGTTTGTTTCTACGAAAACGGTATCAAATAAATCGATGATTCCTGCTTGGTGATTTGTTTTCTGGTTTTCGGCAAGCAATAACGCTTTGGCACCATTAACAAAACCAGCATACGCATGGTAAATGGCATCTGACCATTTTGATTCTTCATAAGCTTCTTGTGCATACGTTAATTTGTCTTTTGCTTCTAGAAGTAATGTAGCCACTAAATCAATCACAACTCCAGCACATTCTCCTACACCAACTGCTTTTACGTAATTATCAGCATTGCCCCAATCTACAAAATCAGCTTCGGTAAGATTCGTTATATCCGCCAAAGGTTTTAAAAATTCGTAAAAATATTTTTCGCCTTGAGCGTCATAATAATTCAAGAACGATTGTCCGTTTGCATTGGCTTCAAAATCATTTAAGATCAATCGCAAAGCATCTGGTCCTCTTCGGCTTGGAATTTTGATTACTTTATCAGAAAATCTTCCGTTTCCGTTTCCTAAATTTCCTCCTCCTAATAAAACTTGCAAGGCTGGGGCTACTAATTTACCCGCATTGATTGACATTCCTTGAAAGCCAATTTCGGCCATATTGTGTTGCCCGCAAGCGTTCATACAACCACTAATTTTAATCGTAATTTCGCGGTTGTTGCTGTATTGTGGATATTCAGTATTTAAAACGCGTTCTAACTCCACTGCAATTCCAGTGCTGCTTGCAATTCCTAAGTTACAGGTGTCGGTACCTGGACAAGCTGTCACATCAGAAATACTGTTGTAGCCTAGGTTTACAAAATCGAGTTTGGCCAATTCTTGGTAGAAAAAAGGTAAATTTTCTTCTTTTAGGTGACGAATTAAAATATCTTGACGCAACGTAAAACGCAATTCGTTCGCTGCATAATTTTTGATCAAATGCGCTAATGCTCTAGCTCTGTCCGTATAAAAATCACCTAATTGTACTTTAATACCGATGGCCACATAGCCCGCTTGTTTTTGCGGAATTACATTTGATTTTTTCCAAGCATCGAAAGCTGCTGTATCTTCAATTTCGACTTTTGGAACTTCTAAAAATGGCGCTGCAATAGCTCCCTCAAAAGCAGTGGTGTCAATTTCGACTGTATGCAGTGACAAGGCTTTTTTCTCTTCGTCTACCAATCGTAAAAACTCGTCTTTCCCTATTTCTTTCAATAAAAATTTCAAACGTGCTTTCAAACGTTTGGCTCTTTCGCCGTAGCGGTCAAAAATTCTTAAAATCCCTTCGGTAGTTGGAATGATTTGATTGGCCGGAATAAACTCTGTAAGCAATTCGGCATGACTCGGTTGTGAACCTAAACCTCCACCTAACATTACTTTGAAACCTTTTACACCGTCTACAATTTTTGGAATAAATCCTAAATCGTGTAAATAACTCAAACCCGAATCTTTATCAGATGATGAAAACGACATTTTGAATTTACGTCCCATTTCTTGACAAACCGGATTTCTCAAGAAAAACTGAAACATCGCATGCGCATACGGAGACACGTCAAAAGGTTCCTCTGGATCAATTCCTGCTGTTTCGCTTGCGGTAATATTTCGAACTGTGTTTCCACAAGCTTCTCTTAGGGTAATATCATTTTTTTCTAGTTCGGCCCAAAGTTGCGGTGTTCTATCTAAACTCACATAATGAATTTGGATATCCTGACGTGTTGTAATGTGCAAACGTCCTGTTGAATACGCATCAGAAACTTTTGTAATTCGCACGAGTTGCTCGCTAGTCACTTTACCAAAAGGCAATTTGATACGAATCATTTGCACGCCTTCCTGACGCTGCCCATAAACGCCGCGTGCTAAACGCAGACTACGAAAACGCTCGTCATCAATTTTTCCGTCACGGAATAAAGCAATTTTTCTTTCTAAATCGATTATGTCTTTTTGAACAATCGGATCTTCAATTTCGGTTCTAAAACTTTCCATACATTATTGTTTTTCCCCTCCCCAACCCTCCCCGAAAGGGAGGGAGCCGAAACTGGGAATGTTATATTATAATTTAATCGCTTCTATTTTCTATTCTAGTACCCCTCTCCTTCGGAGAGTCCTGAAGCTTCGGGAAGGGTGAGGACTATTTTATAAATCCTACTCCTGCTGTTGTGTTGGTTGTTGCATCAATTAAGATGAAGGCCCCGTTTGATTTATTTTCGTTGAACGCATCAAAATAAATAGCTTTGCTTAATTTGATGTTCACTTCTCCAATTTCATTGATGGCTAGTTGAGAGGCTTCTGTAGTTCCTGAGAAATCAGTTGCAATCACATTTTTCACACTGTCAATCTTAGCTAAAACTCTGTTTGTATTGTGTTGTACAAAATATTTGGCACCAGGAACTAACTTTTTACTGTCCATCCAGCATACGGTGGTGTTGATGTCTTTCTCTACTGTTGGCAATTCAGATGATTTTACAATCATGTCGCCTCTGGTCACATTGATATCATTTTCTAATTCAATTGTGATTGAAGAACCCACAGCTGCTTCCGCAAATTGCTTGTCAAAAAAATGAATATTAGTCACCACTGATTCTGTTAAAGAAGGTAGCACCGTTACAGCATCACCTACTTTGATATTATTACCATACAGTTTTCCAGCATAGCCTCTAAAATCGTGGTATTCTTCGGTTTTTGGTCGGATTACGGTTTGAACGGGGAAACGCGCTTTTCCTTTTTCGAACACATCAGCTGGCTCTAAAGCTTCCAAATGTTGTAAGACCGTCTGTCCTTGGTACCATGGCATTCCGCCTAATGATTCTACTACATTATCACCTGTCAAAGCACTTAACGGAATGTAACTTACGTTTTGTTCTTTGAACGTACTTTTAGCATTTAAGGCTTCAAAATCCGCTTTGATTTTATTAAAAACTTCTTCTGAATAATCCACCAAATCCATTTTATTAATCGCCACAATAACCTCTTTTACTCTCAATAAATTATTGATAAAAAAGTGGCGGTAGGTTTGCTCAATTACGCCTTTACGAGCATCAATTAAAATGATTGACACTTGCGAAGTTGAAGCTCCGGTAACCATGTTTCGCGTATACTCTACATGGCCAGGCGTATCAGCAATAATATAACTTTTCTTGGCTGTCGAAAAATATATATGCGCCACATCAATGGTAATTCCTTGTTCTCTTTCGGCAACTAAACCATCCGTAGCCAAAGAAAAATCTAAATAATCATATCCTTTTTGCTTGCTGCTTTTTTCTATTGCTTCTAATTTATCTGTTGTCAACGATTGCGTATCGTACAACAACCTCCCAATTAAGGTACTCTTACCGTCATCTACACTTCCTGCTGTTGCTATTTTTAAAACTTCCATATTACCGTTATATTTTCCCCTCCCCGACCCTCCCCGAAGGGAAGGGAGACGAGTCTGGCATTTATTTAATTAAAACTAACTCTTTTATCTATTTCATTAATTTCTAAAACCTTCAACCAATAATTGCTTTTTATCCAGCTATGGCTCCCTTCCTTTCGGGGAGTCCCGAAGCTTCGGGAGGGGTGGGGATTCTAAAAATACCCTTGTTGTTTTCTTTTTTCCATCGCTGCTTCTGAACGTTTGTCGTCAATTCTAGCGCCTCTTTCTGAAATTGTTGAAGATCTAATTTCGCCCACCACTTCAGAAATTGTTGCAGCAAAAGAATCAACTGCTGCGGTACAACTCATGTCTCCTACCGTTCTGAAACGAACAATACGTTCTACAATTTCTTCGTTTTCTTCTTGGTACACAAATGGAGAGTGGGACCAAATCATTCCATCTCGTAAGAATACTTTACGCTTATGCGAAAAATAAATCGATGGAATTTCAATTTGCTCCTGTTCGATATAACTCCACACATCTAGTTCGGTCCAGTTTGAAATTGGAAAAACACGTACGTTTTGACCGTTCTCTATTTTTCCGTTCAACAAATCGAATAATTCAGGACGCTGGTTTTTTTCGTCCCATTGACCAAAATCATCACGCACCGAAAAAATACGTTCTTTGGCTCTGGCTTTTTCCTCGTCACGACGTGCTCCACCGATACACGCATCAAATTTAAATTCTTCGATAGCATCTAAAAGTGTTGTGGTTTGCAAGCTGTTTCTGCTAGAATATTTTCCGGTTTCTTCGACAACTTTCCCTTGATCAATAGCGTCTTGTACATTGCGCACAATTAGTTCCAATCCTAATTCAGCGACTAATTTATCTCTAAATGCGATAGTTTCTGGGAAATTATGTCCAGTGTCTACGTGCAATAATGGAAAAGGAATTTTAGCTGGGAAAAATGCTTTTTGAGCCAACCTCACTAATGTGATTGAATCCTTTCCACCCGAAAAAAGCAACACAGGTTTGTCAAACTGAGAAATTACCTCTCTGAAAATGTATATCGCTTCGCTTTCTAAAGCGTTTGTTTTTAATACTGAACTCATATTTTTATTGTAAAGATTTAAGTGATTGAAAAATTCAAAGATTCCAACAATCATTTATAATTTATAATTCATAATTTAAAATTACTTCTGGTGCAACCCGCATTCTTTATGACTGGATTCCCACCACCATCGACCGGCTCTGATGTCTTCATCTGGAGTGATGGCTCTCGTGCACGGTGCACAACCGATGCTTACAAACCCTTTTTTGTGTAATGCATTTTGTGGCACATTATTTTGTTCTAAATAATCTTCCACTTCCTGCAAAGTCCATTTTAACAAAGGATTGAATTTGATAATATCAAAGTTGGAATCGTATTCAAAAAGTGCCAAATCATTTCTGTTTTCGGATTGCTCTGCTCTCAAACCAGTTATCCAAATTGCATTTCCTTGTAATGCTTTGCGCAAAGGCACTACTTTACGAATGGAACAACATTCTTTTCTATTCTCTACCGATTCGTAGAAACTATTAGGTCCTTTACTATTTACTAATTCCTCAACTGCTGTTGTTTCTGGAAAGTAGGTTTTAATGTTTAAAGTGTACTTAGTAACTGTTTTATGAAAAACATCATAGGTCTCTTGAAATAATCTGCCAGTGTCCAAGGTAAAGATGGAAATTGGAAAATGATTTGAACCAATTAAGTCCGTTATAACTTGATCCTCTTGACCAAATGATGTAGAGAAAATTACTTTATCCTTATACGTTACTGACAAAAAAGATAATGTTTCTTCCAAAGAAAAAGCTGCTGTTTTTTCTAATAAAGCCGTTGTAATTGCTGTACTCATTATAATAATTTTGATAATGTTCTTAAACTTAAAATAATAATTAAAATTCCAACCAAAATCATCATCGGTTGTCTTTTAATTTTATTGACTAATAAAGCAGCTATCGGTGCGGCAATAACACCTCCTAAAATTAATCCTATAATCACTTGCCATCCTTGGATTCCTCCAAAAAGCATAAACGTTACACCACTTGCAAAAGCTACTGCAAACTCCGCCGCATTTACAGATCCGATAGTATATCTTGGGTTCCTGCCACGACCTAATAAAGTGGAAGTCACAATAGGACCCCAGCCGCCACCGCCCACAGCATCCATAAAACCACCGAAAGTGGCTAATATGCCCAAGCGCTTCGTTTTCTTTTTGATGATATTTTTTTGCATTGCTTTCCTAATAATTATCACTGCCAACCCAATCATATACAAAGCAATAAATGGCTTGATCACATCTCCATCAATTACATCAGACAGCAAATACGCTCCGGTTATCGAACCTAAAACACCAGGTATCAATAGGTGTCGGACTAATTTTTTATTTATATTTCCAAATTTATGATGCGATATAGCAGAAACTCCGGTGGTAAACATCTCAGCGACATGCACTCCAGTACTACTTACCACGGGAGGCACACCATAAGCCAATAAAAAAGAAGTTGATGTTGCTCCATAGCCCATTCCTAATGTTCCATCTACTAGTTGCGCAAAAATTCCTATTGCAAAAAAGATTACAAATTCTGAATCAAACCCAGCTACAAAACCATTCCAAGAAAATTCAGCATGGTGATTGTAAACTAATGTTGAAAGCAATCCCACTAATAACACTACCGGAATTACAACCCATAAACGTTCTTTGAAGGATGTTTCAATTCTTACAGCACCATTATTCTCTCTCATTTCTTTGCTCATGCTTTTTCAATTTTCAACTGGTTTTTTATTTAAATCTATTACCCTATAGGAATAGTAGATTAATATGCAAAAGTAAAGAATTTAAAATAACTACAAAATTTATTTTGTGATAAATTGTCTAAAAAGCGATATCTGCAAGTGTGTTGTTTTCCAATATCATAAGTGTATTGTCTCGCACTTCGGTCATCAACTTACGTACTGCGCACGTAGCTTCATCTGTACAATCGATACAAGGCTCGTAAAAATTGTGGCTGGCACAAGGAAGTAATGCAATTGGTCCCTCAAGAATACGGTATACATGTGCCATATTAATCTCTTGTGGCGCTTTTATCAAGTAATAACCACCGCCTTTTCCTTTTTTGGCTCCTAAAAATCCAGAATGGCGCAACAACAGTAAAATACTCTCTAAAAATTTGAGTGAGATATTCTCAGACTTGGCAATATCAGCAATCGCAACAGGAGTTTGGTCTTTTTGGCGGGCCAAAAAAGTAAGTGCTTTTATTCCGTATTTTGTTTTTTTTGAGAGCATTTAAAAAGATATAAGATTTAGGTTTAACGAATTTTGATTTTTGAGTAAACGAAAACTGTTCGATTTACTTTTAAATCTATAAACCAACACCAAATCTACAATCTAAAATCGTTAATCCCAAATCTGAAATCTTACGAAAGCGCCTGCTCCAAATCGGCAATTACATCAGTTACGGTTTCTAATCCAACAGAAACACGCACCAAACCATCGGTAATACTAACCGCCAAACGTTCATCAACAGACAATTTACTGTGTGTTGTAGAGGCTGGATGCGTAACAATAGTTCTCGTATCGCCTAAATTTGGCGAAAGCGAACACAATTTAATTTTATCTAAGAAAGCTCTTCCAGCTTCTAATCCTCCTTTTATTTCAAAAGCAACAATATTGCCGCCCAACTTCATTTGCTTTTGTGCAATTTCATATTGAGGATGCGATTTCAAAAAAGGATATTTGACTTTATTCACCTGAGGATGATTTTCTAAAAACTCCGCTACTTTCAATGCGTTCTCACAATGTCTGTCCAATCGAATGGCTAAAGTCTCTAAACTTTTAGACAATACCCACGCATTAAACGGAGATAAAGAAGGTCCTGTAAGTCGCGAAAACAAATAGATTTTCTGAATAAGATCAGTATCACCAACAGTTATTCCGCCCAAAACTCTACCTTGACCGTCCATTAATTTGGTAGCCGAATGCACCACTAAATGTGCTCCCCATTTTATTGGTTGCTGCAAATAAGGCGTTGCAAAACAGTTGTCAATAATTAAAATTATATTGTGCTTTTTGGCAATATTTCCTAGCAATTCCAAATCAATAATATCAACAGCAGGATTGGTTGGAGACTCTGCAAATAGAATTTTTGTATCTGGCGTAATCAAACCTTCAATAGTCTCAGGTTGATTGATGTCAAAATACGAGGTTTGTATGTTCCATTTTGGAAAATAATTAATAAACAACGAGTGCGTTGCACCAAAAACACTGCTCGAAGAAACAATGTGATCTCCAGAATTTAATAACGCAGCCAAAGTGGAATACACCGCTGCCATACCTGATGCAAAGGCAAAACCAGCTGCAGCACCTTCCATAGCGCATACTTTGCTAATAAATTCGTTGTTGTTTGGGTTGCTATATCGGCTGTAAATATTCCTGTCTTTTTCCTCTGCAAATGAGGCACGCATGTCTTCGGCATCCTCAAATACAAAACTAGACGTGAGGTACAATGGCACCGAATGCTCTAAATATTGTGTTCTTTCTAACTGATTGCGTATGGCTTGGGTTTCGAAACCAAATTCTGAATTATTCATAGTGTATAATATTATCCCCACCCCAACCCTCCCCGAAGGAGAGGGAGCCGAAGTCGGAAAATTGATAATTAAAATTGTTTCATTAACTATTACTGGTTCCCCCTTCGGGGGTTAGGGGGCTTCCGTTCAAAACTACTTTGTAATGTATGGTTGCTGTTGGTTCTAATGTTTTGGAAACCGAACAATATTTTTCAAAAGAAAGTTGTGCGGCTTTTGCGGCTTTATCTTCCTTAATTTCACCTTCTAAATAAAACACCACATGGATATTTTTAAAAGGTTTTGCTTCTCCAACTTGTACGCGCTCTCCCTCAACCTCAGCTTTGAAAGACGTGATTTCTTGACGTTGCTTTTTCAAAATCGAAATCATATCAATGGCGCTACACCCCGCAACTCCCATCAATACTAATTCCATCGGACTGGCGCCCATATCATTTCCTCCATACTCAGGACGGCTGTCTACGTTTACTAGATGCCCTCTTTCGTTTTTTAATTCGAAATGGAAATTGTCGTTTACTCTGTTTAATGTTATTTTCATTGTTATCTTTTTTGAACGCTGATGACGCGGATTTTCAAACGCGGATTCAACGGATTTTTATTTTAAAACTAATTACTGAAATCTGTTCACTAAAAACTGAACACTGAATACTCTTTTACCCCTTATCCGACAACCTCAGAATATCACCAAAAACACCTCTTGCTGTTACTGCTGATCCTGCGCCAGCTCCTTGAATTACAATTGGTCGGTCTCCGTACGATTCAGTGTAAATTTCGAAGAAAGAATCCGAACCTTTCAATCCGCCCAAAGCCGTATCTGATGGCACCGAAACTAATTTCACTTCTAGATTTCCTTTGTCATTTTGCAAATCACCTGATAATTCGCCTATGTAACGCAAGACGTGATTGGGCTTTTGATCGGCTTTTATTTTTGCATAAATAGGATCAAACTCCGTCAATTTATTCAAAAACTCTCCCACATCTCCACTACGCAAATGTTCTGGAATTAAATTTTGAATCGCAATTTCTTCAAACTCATTTTGCAAGTCTAGTTCTCTAGCCAAAATCAATAATTTTCGTCCTACATCATTTCCGCATAAATCCTCTCTTGGATCTGGCTCGGTATAGCCGTTATCGATGGCTTCTTTCAAAATTTCGCTAAACGGCGCATCTTTGGCCGAAAAATTATTGAACAAATAACTCAATGTTCCCGAGAAAACGCCTTTAATCTTTGTGATATTTTCGCCAGAAAGGTGCAACAATTTAATGGTATCAATCAACGGCAAACCTGCTCCAACATTGGTTTCATAAAGATACGTCTTTTGGTTTTCTGCCAGAACTTTTCGCAATTTTTTATAAAAACTATAACTCAACGTATTGGCTACTTTGTTTGACGAAATCAAATCGAAACTGTTTTCAACTAACGAAATGTAATTCGTAACAAAATCTGCGCTTGCAGTGTTATCAATGGCGATTAAATTCTCTAAATGATGCTCATTTGCGTAAGCAATTACATCATCAATAGTATACGAGAATCCGTTGGTTTGAATCTCGTTTTTCCAGTTGGGTGTCACGCCGTTTTTATTCAAGAGCACGTTACTTGAATTAGCAATAGCAAATACATTCAATTTGATGTCTTTTCTTTTTTCGATGGCTGCAGCCGATTCTAAAATTTGATTAATCAAAGTACCACCCACCAAACCGTGACCAAAAACAGCAATATTTATTTTCTTGGCTACGCCAAAAATCTCCCCGTGAATCACATTCAAGGCTTTGTGCAATTGTGATTTTTTAACAACCAAACTCACATTCTTACCCGTCACCGTATTGTTGAAAAGAATCGGAACTATTTTATTTTTAATTAAAGCGGTATAAGGTTTGTGAAACGTGCTTAAATCCTGCCCGATAATGGAGATGACAGCCACATCATCAGCGACGGTTATTTTATTTACATCTTTCGAATAGAAATCATTTTCGAATTCCTTTTCCAATTCAATCATGGCTGTAGTAGCTTTGTCAGCAGCCACAATCAAACCTATTCCGCGCTCTGATGAACCCTGCGAAATGATACTCACACTGATATTATTGTCGCCCATTACTCTAAAAATTCGAGCATCGACGCCTGTTTTACCCAGCAAACCTCTTCCTTCTAGATTTACCAAAGCCACATTTTCAAGAACCGAAAGCGTTTTAATTCCTTCCTTGTTAGAATTGGAAGTAATTAAAGTCCCTTTGTTTTCATGATTGAAAGTATTTAAAATTCGAAGCGGAATGTTTTTTTCTAATAACGGAATGATGGTTTTGGCATGCAGAATTGTGGCACCAAAATTAGCAATCTCATTCGCCTCATTAAACGATAGATGGTCAATTTTCTTAGCATCTACAACTAAATCTGGATTGGCAGTATAAATTCCGTCTACATGCGTGTAATTTTGTAATTCGTCGGCATTTAAATAATTCGCAATCAACGAAGCGGTGTAATTACTTCCGTTTCTTCCTAGAGTTGTAGCATCATTATTGGTCGTAGAACCTATAAAACCCGTGATTACATTGACCGTGTTTTCAGAATTTTGCTTAAAAAAAGCAATTACATTTTTTTTTGAAAGTTGTTCTAAGGGTTGTGCATCACCAAATTTAGCATCGGTTTTTATCAATTCACGCGTATCGGTAAAACGAGCTTCGATTCCTTTTCCTATGAGGATGGCCGTCAGTAATTTTGCCGAAAGCAATTCGCCTTTGGACAAAATTTGGTCTTTGATTTTTTTACTGTAATCGCCAATTAGACTTACGCCCTCGAACAATTTTTCTAAAATAATAAACTCCTCAGACAAATCAACAGCTTCATAAACATCTTGCTGGTAGGTTTTAAATTCTTCAAAAAGTGGTTTGTAACTTCCATTTTCAGAAGCAAGAGTTAAAATTTGCTCCAACTCATCCGTTGCATTGCCACGTGCCGAAACTACAATTGCAATTTTTTCGCCTTGATTTATTTTGTCTGTTATTATGGCAACCACCTTATTTAATCCGTCACCATTTGATAACGATTTACCTCCAAATTTTAATATTTTCATTGTGTTGTGTGTTTGTAGCTTTAGAAAATATCCTTAAGCAAATTGTGTAATTGTTTGTATTCTATCAAAAAAGCATCGTGTCCGTGAATGGAAACAATCTCTTGATAACTGACTTTTTTATTCTGTTTTTGTACTATTTCAAAAGTGGCTTTGTTTTCACTTGCTGTAAAAAACAAATCCGAATTGATGGCTATGATGTGAATTTCTGCTTCAACAGTTTCGATTGTATTTTCAAACGAAGACCTATTGCGAGTAATATCAATTGTTTTCAGTAATTGATTCATCATTTTGTAGGAAGCCAATTGAAAACGCTGCTGCAATTTTTCGCCATGATGCAACAACCAACTTTCAACATTAAAAATAGCTAACTCCTCATTAGTGGTTCGCTGAAATTTTGCTGCAAATGATTCTGGAGTTCTATAACACAACATCGCGTGTGTGCGGGCATCCTGAATGGGTTTAGATGAATTATTCAGAATTTGTTCTTGCAAAAAACAATTGGCAATAAGCCAATCGGTTGCTTTCCAATCGGTAGCTATTGGAATTAATATTTGGGTTATTGTTGGTTCTAATGCAACCATTTCCCAAGCAATTCCGCCACCTACAGAACCTCCAATAATGGCGTAGAGTTTTGCAACATCGAGCAATTGAATGCCTTTTATAAAAATTCTAGCAATGTCTCTTGCTGTAAAGTCAAGATAATTTTCAATTACAGCGCCATCAAATCCATTTCCAGGAACATTAAAAGCAAGTACGGTATATTTTATAGTATCAATAGTTTTGTTCACACCAATTAAATCATTCCACCAACCGTTATCGCCCACAACCTGTGAATTTCCGGTTAGCGCATGATTGACCAAAACGATGGGAGCAGTATGTAATGGCAACCCAAAAACTTGATAACTTAAGTTTAGAGCATCATAAATTGCACCTGACTCCGTGGTGAAATTGTATAATGTAATTGTTGTTGGTTTATTTTCCAATTTCAAATCTGTTATAATTAGGACTTGTGTTTGGAAATATTAGAAAGAAAGCTAGGTAGTAACTAGACAAATTCTTAGTGTTATCTTTCCACGATGAGCGTGGTAGAATGCAGCACCTTCTTCGATAAATCGAAGGGTTGCTAAGGCTTCATCGGGTCTAATCCCTCTGCCTTTCTTTATAACATTTCAATACAGTTGTGAACTTTATGTGTGCAAATTAAATACTAATTTAGTTAGCAAGCAAATTTTTATAAGCAATCTATTTTTTCTTATCCATTTAGAAAAAGAGATTTGTTTGTATTTTCTCCATTGTTATTTTGACGAGGCACCAGCTAACAAAACCATTTCACACCCCGCCAAAACAACAACATTAAAACTATTGCAAACCTCAACTTTAACAATAATAAATCAAGATTCTCTGCAAAAAAGCACCTCATTTTGATACGAATACCTTGCGACAAATAATAAACTACATGACACAATTCATTTTAATACATCCATTTTTTAATTTCAATCCTGAATGAATTAGTGTATCGAAAATATCCATACAACTTACTTTACATTTTAAAATCAAAAGTTCTAAAAGAGAAAAACCCTTTTAGAGGCTAATCCAAAAGGGCATTCAAGTTATCCTATAACTTATACTTTTGGGATTAGCAGTCCAAAATCAATAAAATGGCACCAGAACAAAATAATTTTTTGTCAAAATATGTTCTTGTGATTTCAAATATTTGGTAATGCATATTTGTTTTAAATTTATGGTATTCTGAAATTTTGTTCAAAAAAAAACTTCCCTTTTTAGTGGGAAGTTATTGCTTTATAATTTTATTGAAATTATACAATATAACACCCAGAGGAGAACTCCTCTTCATCTTTATACATATTGCACATATTCATTTTCATGTTTCATTGATTTGATTATCAAATATCTAAATTAGTTTTTAAAAAAACAAACCCCTTTTTAAAATAAATTCAAAAAAGATTTTTGAATTCACTATTCTAAAAAAGATTTAACTACAAAAAAAAATGAAGTTTAATTTGCAATTCAAAATGGTTTCATACCTTTGCACCCGAATATTAGAGGAAAAATTTGAACTGATTGCAACCTCTTCATAATGATACTGATTCATTATGAGTACTGATCTATTTTCAGTAGAAAAAAATGCTAAAGCAGAAACGCTCCTTTAGTCCTTTTCAGCAATTATTTTTTCTCGCTTAATTTTAAAACAAAAGTACTTATGGCCTATTTATTTACGTCAGAATCTGTAAGCGAAGGACATCCAGACAAAATTGCAGATCAAATTTCAGACGCATTAATTGATAATTTTTTGGCATTTGATGCCGATTCTAAAGTAGCATGTGAAACTTTAGTGACAACAGGTCAAGTGATATTGGCAGGTGAAGTAAAATCAAATACCTATTTAGATGTACAACAAATCGCTCGTGATGTAATCAGAAAAATTGGTTATACCAAAAGCGAATATATGTTTGAAGCCAATTCTTGCGGTATTCTTTCAGCTATTCACGAACAATCTGCTGATATTAACCAAGGTGTTGATAGGGCAAATCCAGAAGAGCAAGGTGCTGGAGATCAAGGTATGATGTTTGGTTATGCTACTAATGAAACTGAAAATTACATGCCATTGGCACTTGATTTGTCTCATAAATTATTACAAGAATTAGCGATTTTAAGACGTGAAAATAACGAAATTACGTATTTACGTCCTGATGCTAAATCTCAAGTAACTTTAGAATATAGCGATGATAACAAACCTACGCGTATTGATGCGATTGTAATTTCAACACAGCACGATGATTTTGATGAAGAAGCAACAATGCTTGCTAAAATCAAAAAAGATATCGTTGAAATTTTGATCCCGAGAATTATTGCTAAAAATCCAACACACGCTCATTTATTTAATGATACCATTCAATACCATATTAACCCAACGGGGAAATTCGTAATTGGAGGGCCGCACGGGGATACAGGTTTGACTGGAAGAAAAATTATTGTAGATACGTACGGTGGAAAAGGAGCTCACGGTGGTGGCGCGTTTTCTGGTAAAGATCCAAGTAAAGTAGATAGAAGTGCCGCTTATGCAACACGTCATATTGCTAAAAACTTAGTGGCAGCTGGTGTTGCCGATGAGATTTTAGTACAAGTTTCGTACGCTATTGGTGTGGCTAAACCAATGGGTATTTTTATTGATACCTACGGAACTTCAAAAGTAAATTTGAAAAACGGTGAAATTGCTAAAAAAGTAGAAGCTATTTTTGATATGCGTCCGTACTTTATTGAGCAACGTTTAAAATTAAGAAACCCAATCTATAGCGAAACTGCTGCTTACGGGCACATGGGACGTACTCCAGAAACGGTTACTAAAACATTTTCTGCTCCAGGTGGAAACGAAAAAACCGTTACCGTTGAATTGTTTACTTGGGAAAAACTAGATTTTGTAGACCAAGTAAAAACTGCTTTTGGGTTGTAAAAAGTATCTTTATATTTAAAATGCCATTTCGATAAATTTTCGAAATGGCATTTTTTATTTTGGATTAATTAATTCTTCTTATAAAATCTAAACTAATTTCTTTATTTAAATTACTCATAACAAAAAAATACTTTAATCTTGTTACGTGCAATATATTGGATATGAATTATACTATTTTGACGCAGAAAATTTGATTCAATCACAATAATTTTTTCAAAAAAAATCGTTCGTGCTTTTCAATATCGAAATTACAAAATGTTTAGTTGACAAAGTAAGTACATAATAATTTAATGTCATCTGTCAACTGCATACTACCAAAAAGAAATACTCTATTTTCAATTTTAGTCTTTATGAAATTACACTGTTTTGTCTCTAGTGTACACACGACAATTTTATAAGATACAAAATAATCAAGTCCTGTTTAACTTTATTAAAACTCATCTTGGCGATTTTACTTTAATTTTGAAACTAACATCACAACCTATAATATTATTTGTCAAATATTTCAATTTATCATTAGTCCACTCGTAAGGGTATTTATTACCTTTTATCCATAAAGGTGTTTGAGAGTTAGAGACACTCTCAGAAAAAGTGAATAAATCCGAGACAGACTTATAGACGTTATTAACATCATTGCTTGCGGTTAAATTGTCTATTTCATCTCTCTCGACAACAATTAAGCTAACACAAACACCATTTTTAGCAAATGGAATTCTATACTTCTCTAAGTTAAAATATCTTCTAAAAAAATTACCTTTTGTCTCACCCACAACATTAACAACTTCAATAAGATCACCTGGTGTATTAGTTAAAACATTGTATTCATAGAAATTAAATATAAAATGAATTAAAGCGGTTTGCTTATAGCTATTATGTTTTGTCTCAAAATTGACCGAAATGTCTTTTAGAAACCCTTCCTTTCCTAAATTATTATTGATTAAAACACACTCACTGTGTTTTAAAAGATTGCGGTTGAATGTAGATGCCTCTTTTACTGGTAATGCTATAACTGAATATGATAATTTTTTATCATACACAGTTACTGAATCTAGTTCAAATGGTAGTGGTAATAACGCAATATTTACTTTATAATCTTTATTCTCATTATATTTAGATAGGTCAATTGACATCGTTTGATATCCTAAATAAGAAACAGTCATTAGCTCATTTTCTTTATTTAACTTATAATGAAATAATCCCTGATCATTACTTGAAAACACAGTTTTAGATTTAATTAAATTAAAATTGACCTGACCAATGGGTCTATCATTAAGAGAATCTCGAACCACTCCAGAAATTGTTTGTGAAAAAACAATACCGGTACAACAAAAAACAACAACTGTTACTAATACAAGTTTTATAATTTTCATATTTTATTTATAATATTCGAGTCAAATTTGACTATCGCATAGATCTAATTTTTCTATCTACATGAGACTCCTGTCGCAATTGGATAAGATTTATAAAAAAATACAACGGAAGTTATCTCATGTGTAGTCATATAAAGTTCTCCCGCATAAAATTAGTATGTTGGTTGTGCTTTAGCCGGAGTTAACAGAAAAATACCTATCCCAAAAAATGCAACTACAGTCAATAATTTAATCTTTTTCATTTTTATTTGTATTTTGAAACATACTCTTTTATTTTTCGGCATAAAAGAGAGAATCTTAAACGGCCGTAAGAATAATTTTATATTGCAAACATATAAAAAAAATGAATTACAAAATATGCTACGAAAGTTTCCATTACAGATGGCTTATAAATTATTATGGAAATGGAAAAAATACAATTCATCCACAACTAGATTTTGTAGACCAAGTAAAAACTGCTTTTAGGTTGTAATTCAATATAGACTTAAAATAAAAAAGGGGATTTTGTTCAGTCAAAATCCCCTTTTAATTTGGCTATATATTGTACTTTAAAATAAAGGTCACAAAACGCGGTAAAATAATAGTTTCATTCGCATTAAAACCATTTACACTAAACGAGTTGTTTAATCTTGATCTCGTATTTAAAAGGTTATTTGCCTGTATTCTATACTCGAATTTCGAGTCCTTTTTGATATAATTTAAGCTTGCCGTCATGATTTCAAAATCGTTTGTTAACCCAGAAGTTTCATTTTTAAAGCGATTAAATGAATAATCCCAATTGACATTTAATCCATTCAAAAAATAGTAGTTCAGCTTAACCGTTGGCGTTTGCGTAGTAAACTTGTTTGACGCTTGCTCTGAAAAATTAATTCGGTAGCCTAAATCAATATTTGGATATTTTTTAAATTGCGTTGCAAATGCTAGGTTGTAACTATGATTTACGTTTTCGATTCCTTGAATAAACTCCTGCGTAGCACCATTGGCAACTCTTCGGTTTAAAACAAAGTTTTTATTCCATCCAGCATTTATACCGCCTGTTACTTTATAATACTTCTTGAAACTCTTGCTATAAAACAAATTCCCATTTAAATTTTCATTTTCTGCGTCTAAATTCAAACGGTCAGAGGTAGAATAAATACTTTGAAAAGATATCCCATTCACTACTGGATCTTTTGTGGTTGTGTACGAAATATTTCCAAAAATGGTAGTGAAATTATACAAATTATACTTCGAATAATTCAATCTATGGCTGGTAACTAGTGAGTTTTGCAGTTGAGAATTTCCTCTTGCAATACTGTTGAAATTAGTAAAAATAAACCCTTCGACTAAAGAGTTTATATCATTAAACCCATTACGAACATTAAAATTATAGGTTATGTTTTCTGATTTTTTTAAATCCCAACGGGCAAACATATCAGGAAGAAATCTACTGAAATTCAATTGATACCGAGTACCAAATTGCTGATTGTTGGTGTTGTATTGATGGATCGAAAACCCAGGATTAAAGGTAAACTTACCAACTATGAACTTGTAATGAAGTCCTAAAAAAACATCATTAAAAGCGTAGCGAGCATCATTGTTATAGGCTGCTTGTTCTACTGGATTAACTGATTTATCCTCCAAAATTTGCAACAGACTTGAATTATAAGTTTGAAATGCATTAGAATTTCCTGCCGTTACATTCAGTATACTTTTGTTAGAGATTTGGTAATAATAATCAGCTTTAGCATCTACTTTATTCGTTTTTACAAATCGAGACTGCTCAATCTTTAAACTGTTTTCATTTACAAAAACAGCACTTGGATCATTTGGATCTTGCGAGCTATTGTTTTGATATGGATTAACCGATAATTGCGGATTGTAAAAGGGATCTTCATCCTCGTATTGATGCTGCACTTCAATTACCCAAGTATTTTTGGGGTTTTGCGTATAAAATAAATTCAAACTTTGATTGAATGAAACTGGAGCTTGATTTTGAAATGCAATAACCGTGTTTGAGCTGTTAAAAGAATTTCCATTAGCAAAAGAACTAAAATTACTTTGACTGTTATCAACATCCTGCTGATCGTTTTTTCTAAAGAAAACATCGTAATCCAGCTGAAAATTATCATTAGCTTTATACTTTGAACCTACCTTAGAGATAAAAGCATTATTTCTAGAATCGGTGCTATTTTTTCTATTTTCGAGCGTTGCAATATTTGTTGTATTGGGTTCAAAAATACCACGATCAGAGTTCGTAATCGACTGATTAAATGTAGAGGAATAGGCAGCAAAACCAGTCAACGTCCATTTTTTAGAAACAGAATGATTGATGTTTAAGGTTCCAAATTTATCGCTTGCCTTGGCCACATTATCGCCGCCAAAAAGCCCAAAGAAATTCCGATTCAAATTTAAAGTAGTTCCGCTTCTGCCTATAGTATTTCTGGCGCCTCCATTTATCCTGAAAAAATCAGCTGAAGTCAAAGAAACCTCACCAATATTATTCAAATTTACTATGGAGTTGATACTGGTTTTAGGGGAATAGTAAAACACTTTTGGATTAAAAATATAGCCTTTATCGTTTGCTAAACCGGCACTTACATCTCCAAACCAAAATTTATCTTTCCCTTTTTTGAGTTTGATATTAAGCGCAATATCATCATTATTATTTTCGAGCCCTTTCATTTGCGACACCTCATTGAAGTTTCGCAACACTTGCACTTTATCTACCGCATCCGAAGGAATATTTTTTGAACCCAGTTTAGTATCACCATCCATAAATGGTTTGCCATTGACAAATAATTTTGTTACTTTTTTACCTTCAACTTGTACTTGACCATCAGCCATAACTTCAAAACCTGGTAGTTTCTTAAAAACATCTTCTAGTTTTCGTTCTTCACCTGTTTTAAACGAATCTGTATTGTAAACAATGGTGTCGCCTTTTATAGAAACAGGCATTTCACGGACAATCTCAACACCATCTAACTCAATTCCACCAGATTCCATGGTGATGTTTTGCATCATGTTTTCAGCCTTAGTTACCACCGTGATTTCTTTATTTTGCATTCCAAGATAACTCAGCTTAATAACATAGGTAGAGTTGGGCTTTAAGTTCAAACTATATTTCCCTTTATCGGTAGTAATTGCATACGCATCCATGGCTTTGGTGGCTTGATTGACCGCCATAACATTGGCCATTTCTAAAGGTGCTTTGCTTATATCCTGAATTACTCCTTCAACTTTAATATTTTGTCCGTAAGAAATTGATCCCAACACAAGGGCAATAAACAGTAGAATTTTTTTCATTTGATACTTTTTGATTTTAAAATTAAAACTGTCTTATCCGCCTATTCGAAAGGTTCCCATATTATTACCACCACGTCCTTGATTCATTTCTCTCCACTCTTCCATTTTTTTTATGACAGCATCATCATACTCCTTTTGAGAAACTACTTTCCCTTTTGTTAATGCTTTAATTTCTATTTTTTCCTTTGGATTCAAGACAATTTTAGAGCACAAAATTGTGGTTTTCCCATCGTTAACTTCTAGAATTAATCCAGGCAAACCCCAATATCCTTCTGGTCCTTGACTAACCGGAATTTCAGGAGTATACCAAGCAGTAATTGTAACTTCTTTGGGAAGTTCTATGGCATCCATAAAGTTGGTTTTCTTATCCGAAGCCGATTTATCATCCGCTTTTTCAGCACCCTCTTTTTTAGCTTCTTCTTTTTTAGGTCGGAAATTTCTAAAATCAGTCATACTTGCCGCCTTAATAGCTGTAGCCTTGTAACAAGTATATCCACCTATAACTCTCGTTTCCGCTTCCATTTTCCATTTTAGACTTGGCAAAGAATCTTTAACTAAAAACTCTTTTCCCATAAAATCTTTATCAACGGTATAGTTTTTCTCTTTTACATTCTTATAATAAGTACCGCCGCCGCCACTCATCGCATTCATCATACGCATTCCACCGCCAGCTTGTGCTGTAGCCTCTAACTTTTCTTCTTCTTTGTAAATTGATGCCGATTTATTAAAATTTAGAATAAATGTTTTTTCAAACATTTTTTTCATACGCTCTTCAATCATTTTTTGCATATCTGGAGTCATATTTTTGTTGCCCTCCATTCGCGATTTAAAATCCGCTGTGCTAGTTTTTGACTCGTACACCGCCATACCTTGAAATTCTTGAGCATGAAGCCCCATAAATGATGCTAGAGCTAATACTAATGTGAAAATTAATTTTTGCATTTTGATGGTTTTTAATAGATAAGAGTGAAAATTACTATTTTTGTTACAAAGATTTAAAACATATCCGTTAAGACTCAAAAAATTATAAATAGTTTAATCTTCTTGACTTTGCAATTGAATCACACCATCATCGTCTTTTATCGTTTCTAATAGTTTTTCTACTAAAATATCATACTCTTTTTTTAAAATGAATTTTCCTTTTGTTGGAATTTTGACAATTGTCTTTTTTAACGGATTTAAAATTAATTTTGAACACGACCATAACGCACCATCATCATTAACCTCTAAAATCAATCCGGGCAGCCCTTGATATTTTTCTGGACCATGATTCACTAAAATAGCAGGCGCATACCAAGCAATGATAATTCGGTCTTTTGGCGGTTCTAATGTTAATAAACTGATACTCTTTAAACTATTTTTTAATCTTTGATCTTCATAATCTGCAAGGTCTTTTTCTGCAACTTTTACAACAGAAATTGCTTTGTAGCATACATAGTCTCCTATTTTTTTTGTGCTGTTTTCCAGTGTCCAATTGTACCTTGATAAGCTATCTCTAACCAAATATTTCTTGGAGTCCCACTCGTTCTCAACCTCTTCAATCAATACCTTTTTAGATACGTTTGAATACAACTTATCAACTGCAGCGTTAGCGGAACCGTTTTTCATCGTAACTTTTTGAAATTCTTGATAAATTGCTTCTGTTTGATTAAAGCGTAGTTCAAAAGTTTTTTCAAAACTCTTATTAATTTTTTGCATCATATTTTCATTCAAATTCTCAGAACCATTTGAGGTCTGAAAAGTAACCTTCCCAGCCATATCTTTTTTGTATTCATAATATACAATGCCTTGAAAATCTTGAGAAAATATTGCTGTCGAAAATGCTAAACTCGCGACAAGCACAACTAAATTAAATCGTTTTTTCATAGTGTTTTTTTTTATTAGTATGCAAATCAAACACTATTATTCATGTTAAATGGTTAATGAAAGTTAACGTTTGTTAACCATATTTATATTGATTAATAAGTCCCTATTTTTGTGAAATGAAAAACATAAAAACCAATTTAGTAGTCAGTTTTATAACTGTTGTAATAGTTATTACAATTGCCATTCAATTATTTTGGAATATAAAAAACTACGACGAAAACAAGCGAAGACTTGTTAATGACGTGCAAGTAGCTTTTGATAAAAGTGTTGCTAATTATTATGAATTGGGCATTAAAGATGATTATGTGATCTTTATAAATCAAGATGTTAACCTAAGTGAATCTGATTTTTTTGATCAATTAATTAAAAGTGACGCTTTTAAGAAAGAAATCTCGAAATACAAAAAGAAGCCAACAAGCAAGAAAAGCAATTCGGCTCCGAGCCTTTTTGTAAGTTACGATGTTACTCCGGATTCTCTTGTACTAACACATAATGAATTGATAAAAAAAGAGATACAATCTCGTATAAAAACTAAAGATAAAAACCTAAAAACAAGAACACTTAAGGGCATTAAAGCTTTTGACAGTATTGCTAACCTTAAAAACAAAAAAAATACTATTTCTTTTGCAACTGTTCGAGATTCTATCGATTTTCTGTTGGTAAGCCAATCATTCGATAATAAACTTAAAGATAAGAATATTAATCTTTCCTATAAAATAGAACACTACCGCTCAAACGCTATTTTTGATCATTACAAAAATGATAGTAATTCTATTTTACCTTTAAAAATAAAATCGAACTCAAAATACCTGCCTAAAAACGAAGAACTCGTTGTACGCTTTTCAAATCCAAAATATGTACTGTTTAAATACAGTTTAGCGGGAATACTGCTATCACTAATTCTCTCATTATCTGTTATCAGCTGCCTACTATATTTAGTTCATATCATAAGGAAACAGAAAAAAATTGACTCCATTAAAAATGATTTAATCAGTAATATAACTCATGAATTTAAAACACCAATAACCACTGCTTCTGCCGCATTAGAAGGAATAAAGTTCTTTAACAATGAAAAGGACGTTGATAAAACAAACCGCTACGTTGAGATATCACAAGGTCAATTAAAAAAACTTGAAATATTAGTCGAGAAGTTTTTAGAAACCGCTTACCTAGAAGATGGACAATTACAATTAGAAAAACAAAGAGAAAACATTGTACCACTATTGTACGAGCTAGTTGATACTTTTGCAAAGTCAAATCCTAACAAAATTTTCACTTTCGAAACCAACCTTGATCACATCTTACTTGATATTGATCTCTTTCATTTTGAAAATGCTATTTCTAATCTAATTGATAACGCCGTTAAACATGGAGGTGGTTCGATAAAATTTAATCTACATATAAACCACGATGAATTAAAAATAAGAGTTAGCGATAATGGAAATGGCATTGCAAAGAAAAATCTCTCTTTTATTTTCGACAAATTTTTCAGAGAATCCCAAGGGAATATCCACACTGTAAAAGGCTTTGGCATAGGTCTTTTCTATACAAAAAAAATCATAGAAAAACATGGTGGCAATATTCAAGTTGAAAGCAGTCCTGAATTAACCACTTTTACCATCTATTTAAATGACCCCAAATAAAATAACTGCCATATTAGCTGAAGATGAAGAAACGCTAGCTCAAATTATAAAAGAAAGTCTTGAAACAAGGAATTTTAAGGTTTTTAATTGTAATAACGGACAAGAAGCGATAAACACTTTTTATGAGCTTAAACCGGATATAATGATTCTAGACGTTATGATGCCTATTAAAGATGGCTTTTCCGTTGCTGCAGAAATTCGAAAAACAGATAAGCATATTCCAATTATTTTTCTTACCGCAAAATCGCAAACACAAGACGTAATTGAGGGTTTCAATAGTGGAGGGAATGATTATCTCAAAAAACCATTTAGCATGGAGGAATTGATCATCAGAATACAAGCTTTGTTACACAGAAATGAATTTCTACAAGAAGAAACAATTCTTAAAATTGGAAAGTACAGTTTTAGTAGGGTAAAACAGGAATTAGTTTTACAAAATACTGTACAAAAACTAACCAATCGCGAGTCTGAACTTTTATATTGCTTGTTTCAAAACAAAAACCGTATTATCGAACGTTCTATTATTTTGAATCTTTTATGGGGGAACGAAGATTTTTTCACCACTCGTAGCATGGATGTTTTTATAACCAAATTGAGAAAAAAATTAGATCAAGACGACTCAATAGAAATTATAAATGTTCGGAACCAAGGGTACAAACTGCTTTGCCCATAACAACTATTTATTTTCTTATGAATAGCGATTTTTATCCATAATAAAATGGATCAGCCAATAAAAGAAAAGATTTATTTGTATTTTTACTTTATGAATAAATTCGCTTTTTTACTCTTTATCAGCTCAGTTACAATTGTTTTTTGTCAAAATCAAAAACCAAATCTTGTTGCTGTTAATTCGATTCGTTTTGATGCAGATGAATTTTTGGGTTATGATTCTTTTGGTTTTTATTATACCGTTAAAAACAATATTTTTTCTAAAATCGGCACACGCGAAACCTTCGTATACCAAAACTTTACTTTAGGCAAGATCACGAAAGTTGATCTTCAAAATCCGCTTAAAATTGTATTGTTTTATGAGAACTTCAATACCGTTGTCACTTTAGACAATCAATTGAATGAAATTCAAAAAGTCAATTTTTCCGAAAGTTCAGTTCCTATTGTAGTTACAGCTATTGGTATCGCTTCGCAAAATCAATTTTGGATATACAATAGCTTAAATCAGCAGATAGGTCTTTTTGATTATTTAAATCAAAATTACAAACCGATTTCCGTTCCGTTAACGGATAGCATTGCTTACTACACCTCAGATTTTAATACCTTTTACTGGATTGACAGTACAAATAATTGGTACAGCTGCGATATTTTTGGAAAAGTCAGTAAGAAAGGTCTAATCCCAGATTATGATTTGATTGTGATAGTAAATGACAATCAATACCTGTACTCCAAAAATGGTGTTTTAAAATTCATTGACGTACAAAAAGAGCAAAAAACTGAAATTGAAATTGCAGAAAAATCGTTTAAAAAATTCTACTATAAGGACCAAATTTTATCTATTTTTACAACTTCAGGAATTACAAATTATAAAATCACAATACCGTAATGCACATAGCAATAGCAGGAAATATAGGTTCAGGAAAAACAACTTTAACGCGTTTATTAGCCAAACATTTTAAGTGGGAACCCCATTATGAAGATGTAGTCGACAACCCTTACTTGGATGATTTTTACCATCAAATGGAACGCTGGTCTTTTAATTTACAAATTTATTTCTTGAACAGTCGTTTCCGTCAAGTGATGCAAATTCGCGAAAGCGGTAAAAAAATCATACAAGACAGAACCATTTATGAAGATGCACATATTTTTGCACCTAACCTGTATGCGATGGGCTTAATGACCAATCGTGATTACCAGAATTACTCCTCTCTTTTTGAATTGATGGAATCTACTGTAAAAGCACCAGATTTACTGATTTATTTGCGAAGCTCAATTCCTAATTTAGTGGGACAAATACACAAACGCGGTCGTGAGTATGAAAACTCTATTTCTATTGATTATTTGAGTCGCTTGAATGAACGGTACGAAGGCTGGATTCAAACGTATGACAAAGGAAAATTATTAATTATAGATGTAGACAACATCAATTTTGTGGATAATCCAGAGGATTTAGGGACTATTTTCAATAGAATTGATGCGGAGTTGCATGGGTTGTTTTAATACTCTCCCCTCCCGAAGCTTCGGGACTCTCCAAAGGAAAGGGAGTAAAAATTAAATAAAAAACATAGAAATAAAAAATGCCTTGCAAATTGCAAGGCATTTTTTGTTAGACTTTCACGAAACTACATTTGCTTTATCAAACTTATTGCTTTCTCTAAATTATAGGCGCCATCAATTGCATTTTTATCAAAAACCATCATATAGTTATAATTAGATCCAGAAAGTCGTGCCCAAGATTTTCCCAATCTCAACTTTGCTGCAGTATCTGGATTATTCAAATGAGAACCTTTGGTTTCAACTACAATTACTTTATTGGTTTTTGTAACCAATATAAAATCGGGATAATGATTTGATTTATACCCATTCAAAGAAAAACCCTTACCTCTTCCTAAATTACGATGCCAAAAAGCAATATTTGATGAACTGGAAATTTCCAAAATAAATTGCTCTTCTAATCCGTTCATATCGCCTTCGTGAACATACAATGAATTACCAATGTCATTTCCAATTCTTGACGGAATGATGGCTTTATCAAATTTCCAATTGGGCTCCGTTCTAATTTTAGGAATTTCTAGCCAATCATTAAACTTTTCTTCCGCATACATATCGGCCAATTGATTTATTTTTTCCTTAATCGAATCAGAGTATGTTAACTTATATTGATTGAAATCTATCAACTCTTGTGCTGACATGTTCTCTAAAATCCTATTAACGTATTTCTTAATTTCATTATCGGCAATAGGTGGTAATTTGTCAATTTGTTTAACTATAAAATATGCTAAATCTTTAATTTGTCCTTCTTTAGGTTTAGCTAAGATGTATTCCGTCATTTTTTCTTGAACCGCATTTTCTATTTTGAAAGAAACCATTTTATAACCGCCATCGTTCGTTTTCTCAGTATCAATTTTATATAAATCAGAAGAAATACTTTTAAAAGCAATTTGAATATCTTTATCCGAAAGCTTAAATTCTTTCAAAAGATTGACTCTGTCTAACAATTGCGTGCCGCCTTGTTCCATTAAAAGAAATTCATTTCGAGGAACTTCAACTACAAATTTTGGCAATACAATTGTTGAAGCTTGTTCAGCAACACTTTCGCGCATTTTATATTGTTTCACTTTCATACCAACCTCTGAATATATTTGTTGAATTGTGTTAGAATCATCTTGATTTGCGATTTGAATCTCCATTTTCAGACTGTCTTCAATTGCCATTTTTTCCATTTCAAATACAGCAATATTAGGAGAGTTGTTTATTTCATTGGGATTGAATTGAATTTTTTGAACATCAATCAGATCTTCTTTTACAACTTCTATTTGCTCTGGAAAAAAGAAATTATCTAATGTTTCCTGCTTAACTTCTTCTTTTACAAATTCGGGCATTATGTCTTTTTCTCGATAATCTTTTTCGCTAAAACCGGATTGCTGCAAACCTTTGATGATATTTTGCAACGTATTCTGAAACTTAACCGAAGCTGTAATTACATACGATAAATTCAACATTGTACTGTTGTGTTTCATAACATACGGTTGACGTAAAACACGACCCAAAATCTGAGTAACATCAACTTCCGAAGATTTATCAGCCAAGGAAGCCAAGATATAAGCAAACGGACAATCCCAACCTTCTTTCAAAGCATTGATTGTAATAATATAACGAACTGGACAATCCTTGCTCATTAAATCTTCGTTTTTCAACTCATCTTTATTAGCCGTTTTTATTCTAATTTGTTCCTCTGGAATTCCAACAGCAATTAATTGTACTTTCAATTTTTCAAAAGTCGTATTATCCTCTTTCCCTTTGGGTTGTGCCTGAAACAAAACTATTGGACGAATGTATTTCCCTCCATTTTCTTCCAAAATTTTAGCTTCTGTCTCTAATTTGTTTTGCAAATGCAACGCACTTTCTATAACGCCTTCTATATTTTGATGGTTGTAAACGATGACCGGCAATTTAACCATGTGCTCTTTTTTGAGTTCAATAGCCGAAACTAAACTCACAATATTAGCATTTTGTTTAGGTGTTGCGGTCAAATCTAAAATAAAACTTGGGTTAAGATTATTCAGCATTTCGACACTCAAGTCACTTTCGGCATTATGACTTTCGTCAACAACCAAAATTGGGTTTAAACTTCTAATAACATTAATTAATGCTTCTTTTTCAGTCCCGTCTAAAACAATGTCGTCAGCAATAGAATCGGAGAAACTGGATAAATTTGAATTTTGCTCATTAAATTTTCTGTCCTCTTTATTCTTAGCTCTTATGGAAGCAAAATTTACAATCATAATACTCAGTTGCTCTTGCACTGATGATGGATTGAAATTAGCTCCTTGCAATAAATCCCGTTTTTCATAAACTTGAACACGATTATTGAACAACGAATTCAATTTTTGACAATAGGGATGATCGGGATTAGAAAGGTTTCGTACCGTTTGATCTAATAAATTGCTCCAGGGTACCAACCAAACAACCGCTCTTGTCTTAGTTTCTGGCATTGCATCAAAAATAGTTTTCAATGCATTGCAGGCAAGAAAGGTTTTTCCTCCCGCAGTTGGCACTTTTATACTTAAATGAACGGCATTTGGAACGGTGTTTTGATACGGCCTCATTCCTTCACCAGTTAATGGATTGTAGAAACCCACTTTTTCCTGCCAAAAAGAATTGAAAGCGATATCCGCTTTTTTATGGTTTTGCAAGTACTCGAAATACTGTTGCAAATCTTCGATGACTTGCTTTTGATAGGTTTTTAATTCCATAGTTAAAAACGAGTTATATCACGAGGGATTTTCTTGAACTCAATATTTTTTTCTTTCATAAAAGTTTCGGGCAATAAACAATTATCAGCATAAATGATATATCGCTCTGCTTTTTGTTGTACAAATTCCGCTAAAGATTCATAATCGAGTGTGGTTAAGTTGTCCTTTTCGTAAATGAAATAATAACTGGTGTCGTTGTGGATTCCTAAAAAAGGAGTAGTCAATTTTTGAATTGTATATGGAATTCGAGTTTCCGTAAACCAAACGTATTCCCTGATTTTTTCAATATCTATTGTTTCGTTAAGATTGTTGTTTTCATCAAAAAGTGGTTCTCCCAAAGTGTAATAATCAAAACTACCTCCAGTCCCTTCTTTGTCTGCATAGCCATTGATGACTCTTTTTACACGTTCGGCAGTAATGGTTTCAGCATAATCCTCCATTTCTATTAAAATGAATTTTCTATCGCCTCCGTCTTGTTTGTTAAGGCTTAAAACGGCGTGGGCTGTAGTTCCTGAGCCTGCGAAGCTGTCTAGGATTATGGAGTTTGGTTTGTTGTACGTAACAGATTTAATTAAATTTGAAATTAACAATGACGGTTTTGGATAATCGAATGGTTTTACTTTAAATATGCTTTGTAACTCCTTATCACTATCTTGGTTATCACCCCAATCTAACAATAAATCAACAACTGTCTTTTTTTTATCTTGTTCTTCAAATGTTGGCAATCTTCTGAAACCAAAATTTCTTGTAATAAATAGTAAATCTTCATCACAAAACTTATCAAAATCTTCTTGTTTGTTTCTAAAATTTCCTTTGACATTAAAGTCATTTAATGTTCTAAAATCTTTTATTAAAACATCATCTAAAAATTCTAATTGCATTGTTTTATTTTGATAAATCCCTTTTTGAATAATTTCTACATCAACTTTAGCAATTATACCTTTTTTTATTTTTCTTAATCCAATATCATTTGCCGCATTATCAACTCTTCTAGTTTCATCTGAGACATTATCAATACTTAGTTTATCAACTAGATTACTATTTTTACCATATACAAATATGAATTCTGTAATGTTTGCGATATGTTTTGCTAGAAATGATGGTTGTTTCTTTTTTTTCCAAATAAACCTTCCTATAAAATTTCTGTTACCAAAAATCTCATCCATCATAAGCTTCAAATTGGCTTCTTCATTATCATCAATCGAAATAAATATCATTCCATCCTTAGCCAATAATTTATGAAGCAATTTCAATCGTGGATACATCATACACAACCATTTATCATGTCGGGTCAAGTCTTCACTTTCTTTACCCACGACTTTGCCTAACCATTTTTTAATCTTCGGAGAATTCACATTGTCATTATATACCCAACTTTCATTTCCTGTATTGTATGGCGGATCGATATAAATGCAATTAACTTTTCCTTCGTATTTGGGTAATAAAGATTTCAACGCTTCAAGGTTATCCCCATTGATGATATGGTTTCCAAAACCAATAGGAGTTTCCGATTTTTCATTTTCAGAAAAACCATATTCGTGATTTAAAACTTTATAAGGAACTTCTTGATGATGATTGATAATTTTGTCTTTACCAATCCAGTTTAGTGTAGGCATTTATTTTTTACTTTGCCCAAATATATAATTTTCGGACAAAACTCCGAATAGTAAAATCATTTATTTTCTTTGGGATGGTTTTATTTGTTTTGTGCAAACAGAACTAGACTATATAAAAGAAACCTTAACCAAAAGAATCTATATTCTCTTTATGGAAAAATATAAAGGGAATAAACTTCAGTTTGCAAAAAAAGTAGGTTGTGATGAAAAAACAATCCGCTTAATTTTTGATAAAAATCAAGGAATGACAATGAATTTGTTTTTTAAAATTGCATCAGCTCTTGAAGTAGAACCTACAGAATTAATCAAAGATTTAAAAATCAGCAAATAAACCGTACATTTGCAGTCTTTTAACAAAGAATATTGAACTATTTCTTTATATTTACGTATGTTTAGAAGAATAAATAACGATAAAATCAGCAATGTTTTAAACTATTTTGCGTCACAGATAGACTATTTATCTATGACCAAAACGTTGAAACTATTGTACATTCTGGATGAAACCTCCATCAAGGAAACGGGAACTCCTGTAACTTGGTTGGATTATAAAGTTTGGGAAAATGGTCCAGTTGCCATTGATGTTTACAATGAAATCAAACATCAAGAAGTCTTTTGTTATCAGGGAAAAGAATTATCATTACTACATTCCATTCAACTAGAAAAAAAATTCAATACTGACCGAAATTCTGAAGAGGTTTTCTTAAAACCTAATGGTGATTTTGACGAAACCATTTTTAATAGATATGAATTAAATCTATTAGAAACCATAGTTTTTAAATATGGAAATTGGAATGCTACAGAGTTGATTAACTTTCTGCATGAAGAAGGGTCACTATGGCACAAAATGGTTTCTGAACATAATTTGATTAATCATTTTCAGCAAATAGGAAAAAGAACAAATCATTCTATTGAATTCAATGATTTGTTAGAAAACAACCCTGTTTTACAAATGGCTGCAAAATCTTCTTTTGAGGCCTTATCATTTCAGGAAAGCATAAGCTAGATTTGATATGCTTGACGAAATTTTAAAACAAGGCCATTTATTATTAATTGAAGATTATCAGTTTCAAGATGGAAATGGCAGTAAAGACAAGTTCTTGATTGTATTAAATCGTAATGAGGAGTTTGCTTATATCATTCATACTTTAACAACATCACAAAACAAATTGAATTTACCTTCTGAGAATTTTGGTTGCTTAGTTGCAGGAAACATTCCGTACTTTTTTATTCAAAAGAATACAGCTTTAGGGAAAAATCAATTTAGTTTTGACAAAGACACTTTTATATTTTTCAGAAATAATGTTCGTAAAGAAAACCTATCTTCTTTTCTAAAATACAACGAAAGAAATCTTATTTTAAAAGAAAAACTATCCAATACTTTTTTAAAAAGACTTTTGAAATGTATGCTAAAATCTGACTTTATCGACCTAAATATTGAAAAAGAATTGATTAAAATTAAGGATCAACTTTAAATAAAACATCTTCAAAATATTTTTCTATTAATTAATCGATTCAAAAAAATATTTTTTTTGTTCCAAAATAGGAACTCATCCTGAATATGACAATTTGAAAGACATTAAAAACTTATAAAAAATGGAAATAAATCTTATAAAAACAGAAAAAGATTATGATTTAGCTTTAGAAAGAATCAATGTTCTTTTTGACGCTAAACCAAATACAGATGAAGGCGATGAATTAGATATTCTAGTCACTTTAATAGAAAAATATGAACAAATACATTATCCTATTCCTGAGCCAGATCCAATTGAAGCGATTAAGTTCATGATGGAACAAAACGAACTTACAGATGCTGATTTAGGAGTTATCTTGAATAGTCGCTCTAGAGTGACTGAAATTTTTAAACGTAGAAGAGCTTTAACAATTAAACAAATTAGAGTTTTGACAAAAACACTTCATATTCCAGCTTCAACTTTAATCAAAGAATATGCGTTAAAACAATAATTTTATAATTTCAAAAAAAATGCCTCGCAAATTGCAAGGCATTTTTTGTTAATCTGATCTTTAGAAAATTCTACTTCGCAGCATCAATTTTAGCTTGAACTTCTGCATCAGTACCTTCAAAACTTTGAATATCTTCTTTACCGTTAATAGTTGTTTTGATAGTCGCTTTTACTTTTCCATCTACATTTGTTTTTTCGATGGATACTTCTTTAGAATTTGTTACAGTTTCCGAAGTACCTGCACCCATGAACTTACATGTTTTACTTTCACATCCTTTGGTCATACATTCTTCTTTAGACATCGAAGCACACATTTCAGTAGCTGCGCAACAAGCCGCTTTTTCTGAAATTGTATGGGAACCATTTCCTAATATTGGAGCAATTACCAAACCTATTAAACAAGTCAATTTTATCAAGATATTCATAGATGGCCCCGAAGTGTCTTTGAAAGGATCACCAACAGTATCTCCAGTCACTGCAGCTTTATGCGCATCAGAACCTTTATATGTCATTTCACCATTAATTAGTACTCCAGCTTCAAATGATTTTTTAGCGTTGTCCCAAGCACCACCGGCATTGTTTTGGAATACCGCCCAAAGCACACCCGAAACAGTAACTCCAGCCATATAACCACCTAACATTTCAGCAATTAACTGGTTGTTATCAGAGTAGACTAACTTCCCAAGAAGTACAATAGCAATAGGGAAACCAATAGTCAATATTCCTGGCAACATCATTTCGCGCAAAGCCGCTTTAGTAGAAATGTCCACACATTTTGCATATTCTGGTTTTCCAGTTCCTTCCATGATTCCTGGAATTTCTCTAAACTGACGACGTACTTCATACACCATATCCATTGCCGCTTTCCCCACAGAATTCATGGCTAAGGCCGAGAAAACTACAGGTATCATGCCTCCTACGAATAACATCGCTAAAACTGGTGCTTTAAAAATATTGATTCCGTCAATACCTGTAAAAGTAACATAAGCAGCAAATAAAGCTAGTGAAGTCAAAGCAGCCGAAGCAATTGCAAATCCTTTTCCGGTCGCTGCAGTGGTGTTTCCTACTGAATCCAAAATATCGGTTCTGGTACGTACCTCTTTTGGTAATTCACTCATTTCTGCAATTCCACCCGCATTATCTGATATTGGTCCAAAAGCATCGATTGCCAATTGCATTGCTGTTGTCGCCATCATTGCTGAGGCAGCCAATGCCACACCATAAAATCCTGCTAAAGCGTAGGAAGTCCAAATTGCTGCTGCAAATAACAATACTGTTGGGAAAGTAGAAATCATTCCCGTTGCCAAACCTGCAATTACGTTTGTTCCTGCTCCCGTACTCGATTTTTGTACAATTGCCATAACTGGTTTTGTACCTAAGCCCGTATAATATTCCGTAACCGATGAAATAACTGCACCAACGGTTAATCCGACAATAGTCGCATAAAAAACACGCATCGATGAAATTTCTTTAGTGCCTTCGCCAAAGAAATCCATTTTCATAGTTTCAGGCAACATATAATCCACTAAAAAATAACATGCAATTAGGGTTAATCCTATCGAAACCCAGTTCCCTATATTTAATGCTTTTTGAACTTGTGCTTCTTTAGCATTATCATCTGATATTTTTACCAACATTGTCCCGATAATCGAAAATAATATTCCAAAACCGGCAATTGCCATTGGTAGTAAAATAGGTCCTATTCCGCCAAAAGCATCTTGAATGTTTCCGCCCATGTCTTTGATCACATAATTCCCAAGAACCATCGCTGCTAAAACTGTCGCTACATACGAACCAAATAAATCTGCTCCCATTCCCGCAACGTCACCTACATTATCCCCTACGTTATCCGCAATTGTAGCGGGATTACGAGGATCATCTTCTGGTATTCCTGCTTCGACCTTACCTACTAAATCAGCACCAACATCGGCTGCTTTAGTATATATTCCGCCACCAACTCTAGCAAACAAAGCAATTGATTCTGCTCCAAGAGAAAAACCTGCTAATGTCTCTAAAACAATTGTCATGTCTTCAGTAGAAGTCCAAACGCCATTCATAAAAAAATGAAAGAAAAATATAAAGAAAGTAGTCAATCCTAAAACCGCTAATCCTGCAACTCCCAATCCCATTACGGTTCCGCCGCCAAAAGAAACTTTTAAGGCTTGAGGCAAACTCGTACGTGCGGCTTGGGTAGTTCTAACATTCGTTTTGGTAGCGATTTTCATTCCCATATTCCCTGCCAAAGCAGAGAAAAATGCACCAAAAATAAACGCAACAACAATTAAAATATGTGTAGTAGGAACGATAAATGAAATCCCCGCCAAAACAATACTGGCACCAATAACAAAGAACGTTAGTAAACGATATTCTGCTTTAAGGAAGGCCAAGGCGCCTTCATAAATGTAATCTGAAATCTCCTTCATCTTGCCGTCACCTGGATCTTGTTTTAAAACCCATGCGCGTTTGGTAAACATAAATGCCAGTCCAATGAATGCCATGGCAATTGGCAAATAAATCATTATTGTATTCATAATTTTGGTTTGGTTTTTAGTTAATAATTATAGTGTAACCAAACGAATTTAAACAAAAAAGCAATACTCCGAACGGAATATTGCTTTTTTTATAAAAATTATGAAAATTATTTATTTGATGCTAAATAATCCTTCAGGTTTATTTGGAATCTCATTAAAACGAGCTGTACACTCCTTGATTATTGCGTATGCTTCGTTTACATCTCCCCAACCTTCAACATCAACTTGTTTGTTTTCAAGGTCTTTATACACTTGAAAGAAATGCTCAATTTCTTTTAATAAGTGAGGGTTGATATCTGATAAGTTTTCTAATGAATTCCATATTGGATCTGATACTGGTACACAAATTACTTTTTCATCTGGTCCTTTATCATCTGCCATGTGGAAAACACCAATAGGCTTTACTTCCATCACACAACCAGGAAACGTAGGTTCGGTTACTAAAACCAAAACGTCTAGTGGATCTCCGTCTAACGCTAATGTTTCTGGGATAAATCCATAATCTGCTGGGTACATCATAGATGAGAACAACATTCTATCAAAACGCATTCTTTTTATTTCGAAATCATATTCGTATTTGTTTCTACTTCCTCTTGGAATTTCGATAAGTACATCGAAAGTCGTTAATTTGTCTGCAGTCATTGTAATTTTTCTTTTCTATAATTAAGGGTGCAAAAGTACGCAATCATTACGTTTTTACAATAGAAAAACAGTGTTATCTCTGTATTAAATTTTATAAAATTAATATTGGTATGTGATTGTTCTGTTTCGTTTGTTCAAATAATAGTGCCACAAAAGATAGGTTGCGTAAGATCGAAACGGACTCCATTGTAAAGCATGCGTTTCCATCGCTTCCTTATCGTGAATATCGAGTAATTCTTTAATAGTATTTACTACCGCTACATCGCCTAATGGCAATAAATCTGGTGCTTGCAAGCTAAACATCAAATAAATATCGATGGTCCAGTTTCCTATTCCTTTAATTTTAATGAGTTCCTCCCGCACTTGTGCCGCTGTTTTTGAAGGCAAACTATCTAAATCAAGTTCTTTATTGATTAAGGCTGTAGCCAAAGCTTTGATGTAGCTTGTTTTTTGGCGGCTTACACCAATAGTTCGAAATTCGGCATCAGATAAATCGAATAATACACATGGTTCAAAGACTTGTATCCTTTCTCGCAATCTTAAAAAAGTAGCTTTGGCCGAATCGATCGAGACTTGTTGTTCTAAGATCAATAAAACCAAAGTCTCAAAACCCTGAGGCCGAAAGGGAATTGTTGGCAACCCATATTTTTCAATAATAGTTTTGAAAACGGTGTCTTTAGCTAAAAGGAAATCAATGGCATCTTGCATATTTTTACTTTTATTAGCCCAAATTACTTCACTTAATATCTATTTTTAATAGGAGTTCAGCGAACTTCGCTTGCAGTGTAAATCCTTTTCCTTTTTTTCTTTAAAAAAGTAAAAGATTGAAACGAATAGCTGGAATAGTTCCTAGAAATTAAATCCGAACGATCCTTTTATAGTAAAACGATTAGTTTCGGGCACGTTGAGATAATTGGCTCGCCAAGCAAAATCAATTCGGAATACTTTGAAGATATTTCCAATACCAGCGCTGTATTCCCAATACCCTTTTTCTGGCGCATTGTAAACTAATCCTGATGCGTTGATGGCTCTATTTTCATCTGAAATACTTCCATAAACACCTTTTATCGAAATTAATTCTCTCCAATTGAGTTTGCGCATAAACGGAATTCTAGAAAAAATACGACCGTTAAAATTGTGATTCCACTGTAAAGTAGCATACTGATCTGAGACAAATTCATAGAAATTAAGGTTGCTGAACGTATTTTCTATGGTGAAATAGGTTTGGTTTCCTGGAATTACACTCAACAATCCCAACGGCACTTTCCCAAAGGTTTTACCCACTTCTACAATGATATTTGATCTTCCTAAGGGCCCAATAATGATGGGTTGTTTGTAATACAACTGCAGCTTATCGTATTTGAAATCGCTATTTAAAAGTCCTTTGAATCCGTGACTGTAATTAACAAAAAAACGACTATAAGGGCTGTCTACATTGCTTCTTTCTACACCAAAACCGATTGTCTTACGCTTTGGAGAATATTCAATTTGAAAGTTTGCTTCAGATTGTTTAACATCACTTTTTGTAATTCCATTCGCGATATCCGTGTAATAGTCTAGACTAAATGTAGGCGAAGCAGACTCGAGTGTGCGGTAGGAAATTCCCGCTTGCAACACTAAATTTTTAATAGGCTCCATTTCTATTGCCATATTAGTTAAGTTTATGTTCGTCAATTTTCCATTACTACCTGACGAAAACACTGCTGAAGAGGCAAAACTTCTGCCTAAAATATCGTTTGTAGTAGTTAAACTAGCTCCTATTTGCTCTATGTCTCGCCTATTCCCGAGAGACAAAATGACTCTATTTTTTTTATCGACCATCCATTTTCCAGAGAGTCCGTATTTAAACTTATCATCATCAAATCCATAAGCAGTATAGGCTTGAACACGCCATGGATCATTCGGCCCAAAATACGTTCTACCGCCAACACGCAAACGAATACCTTCGACTTCATTGTATCCAAAACTTGAAAAAACAGGTCCGTAATCAAAATTTTTAAACTCTACATATCCACTTCCTAAAATAGAAACCGTACTGTATAATTGCTTGAATCGGTTTACTGTTTGCAACGTATCAAGCATTTTGTATACGCCCAATTCATCTTTGCTTAAATTCTCAAAACGATTCTCATTCCAGTATTCCTCTGATTTTTTATAGACTTCGTCATCCATATAATTGACCTCATCCTTGTAGAATGCTACTGGCAACTCTTTATTGAACTGATGATTTCTATAAAAACTGGTGCGTTTCCCATAAACACCCTTAGAACTTTCTTTTTTGTTTAAAGCAAAATCAGACATCAAATAATCTTTAGTCAACAAGAAAACAGAATCACTTACAACTTCAAATTCCTGCTCTAAATAAATATCTTTTACCCAGTTAATATTGGCACTTTTAGTAACTGCCATATTTATTTTCTTGATGGCAAATGTGGAGTCATTCACCCAAAAATCCCCTTTAAAAGTCAATTCGTTTTTACGCCTTGGATAAAAAACAATATTGTAACACCATTTTTTGTCAATGAAAGCACTGTCTTTCAAGACATAATTATAAACATCAATCCCTGTTTTAGATAGCGGACTGGTAAAACTTTTGTCAAAAAAAGTCAAATAGTTATTGTAGATGTTGTAATCCGAATACAAGTCTTTTACAAAAGATAAAATTTGTTGATTCCCATTAAATCCAGATGTTTTATTTGCTTTAATTTTCTCCTTTACTTTATTTAATTTGGCATCTCCATAAACATCAATTAATGATTCATTGATAAAAATAGGCAAATACGTTTTACCTGTAATTTTCGAAGTATCCATTTGGTTGAAAATGAATTCCATTCCTTTAAACACCCTGTTTTTCATAAAAGCACTGTCAATAGAGTTCATGTCGAATTCTATCTTTTCGTACTTTTCCATTTGGTATTGGTTGTACATAAACAGACCGTTTTTACGCTTTCGTTCCCAAATTTTGCGCAAAATATCTAATGCAGGATTATTTTTTTTAGAAGTTTTACCAGCAAAAACAACTACTTCATTCAAACTTTCGGCTTCACTCAACTGAATTTTGAAATTATAATTGACTGCTTTGTCTAATGTTATTTCTTTTTCAGAAAATCCTACGGAGGAAATTAGTAACGTAACGTACGTTTTGGCGGATTCTAAGTAAAACTTACCATCTTCATTAGTCACTATTCCTTCACTAGATCCCTTGAAAACTACATTCGCAAAAGGAATAGGTTGATTTTGTTTATCTACCACAACACCGCTCACTTTGGTTTGAGCAAAAGCAATTGTAGTCGAGATCACTACAAAAAACAGAAAAAACAAGAAATTTTTTTTCATAATCATTCAAAAAAAAACTTCATCAAATTAAAAAATTGATGAAGTTTCAAATATAGTTAATTTAAGCTAGTGCCATATTGAATACTTAATGAGCATTTTTATAAAACATATTAAATATCAAATCATTTGGAACTGATTATTTTTTATACATCACTTTTTTTACTGCTTTTACAACATCACCAGCATTTGGCAACCACTCTTTCAACAAAACAGGAGAATACGGTGCTGGAGTATCTGCTGTGGTGATACGTTGGATAGGTGCATCTAGAAAATCAAAAGCACGCTCTTGCACAATATAGGTAATCTCCGAAGCAACACTTGCAAAAGGCCAAGCCTCCTCAAGAACTACTAGTCTATTTGTTTTTCTAACCGAAGTTAAAATCGTTTCATAATCCATAGGACGTACCGTTCTCAAATCGACAATTTCACATGAAATGCCTTCTTTAGCCAGTTCGTCAGCAGCAATGTGCGCTTCTTTGATGATTTTTCCAAAAGATACAATTGTAACATCGGTACCTTCACGTTTGATATCAGCAACTCCAAGCGGAATTGTATATTCACCATCTGGCACTTCTCCTTTGTCACCGTACATTTGTTCTGATTCCATGAAAATTACAGGATCATTATCGCGAATAGCGGCTTTCAATAATCCTTTTGCATCATAAACTGTAGATGGAACTACCACTTTAAGACCCGGCGTGTTCGCAAACCAGTTTTCTAATGCTTGCGAGTGCGTAGCTCCTAATTGTCCTGCTGAAGCTGTTGGTCCGCGAAAAACGATAGGTACATTAAACTGTCCTCCAGTCATCTGACGCATTTTTGCAGCGTTGTTTATAATTTGGTCAATCCCCACTAAACAAAAATTGAAGGTCATGTATTCCACAATTGGTCTGCATCCGTTCATAGCAGATCCTACTGCAATACCAGTAAAACCAAGCTCTGCGATAGGAGTATCAATTACTCTTTTCTCACCAAACTCTGCAAGCATTCCTTTAGATGCTTTGTAAGCACCATTATATTCTGCAACTTCCTCACCCATTAAGTATATGGACTCGTCGTGACGCATTTCTTCGCTCATCGCTTCACAAATGGCCTCTCTAAATTGTATCGTTCTCATATTTTATGTTGTATGTGTCTAATTTTCGAACAGCAAAAATAAATATTTTAAATCACTTAAAAGCATAAATTTATCTAAATTAATTCAGGATTTCAAGCGCTATTTTAAGGAGCTATTTCCGGCTCTTCGCTGTATCTTCTTGTGGCTAAAAGAGCCACAAGAAGGATGCCGCTGCTATCCGGGCTACGAAAACGATGTAATACTAAGCATTTACATTTTGAACAAGTCCTCTTTAAAAAAAAATCTAATTTTAAAAGTTAATTTTCAATAAAATAAATCATAAATTATTCAAAAAAATCTTTCAAAAACAATTTTTTTAATTTTAATTTACATCGTTCTTTTTACAACAAAAGGAATAATCAAAACCATTTGCAAAGTCAAATTTCATCAAACCAAATCTCATGAAAATCAAACTTCTATTATTTCTTTTTTTATCAATACTTGTAGATCAATCCTATGGCCAAACTTTAAAAGGCATTCTAACTGAAACACCATTAAAAGGAATTGGAACCGAAACAGAATTGTCAAAAAAAGCAGCAAAACCTATGACTTATTCCTATGTGTTTTCAGAAAATAAATCAATACAAAATTTAATTTCTAACGAAAAATCCTCAATTGATACAACCTATATTGAAAAATATGGAATAAAACACCAAACAACATCGTCCATAAGTCGACCTTCCTCTTTCAATAGATTTAAAGATTTCAACTTAAAAAAATTAAAAATTGTTTTTACTCAAGATAATAAGGACATAAATATAAAAGAATCATTACCCGTATTTAAATGGAAATTAATTAGCGAAAGCCAAACTATTAACGGTTATGTTTGTAAAAAAGCAACAACAATCAATACCACATTCAACTCCAATCAATCCATCGTTGCTTGGTACACTGAAGATATACCAATTAACGATGGACCCATGCACTACAGCGGCTTACCCGGATTCATAATACAAGTGGAGATTAGTGACATTACAGTTTTAACTTTTGACAAATTGATTTTCAACAAAGAAAACACACCAATCGAAGAACCTAACAACAGAGCTACAGAAATGAGTTTCAGTGACTATTCGAAACAAAGTAACAAATAATGATTCATTTTTTTCAGGATATTTGTTCACTAAAAAAGCAGTTTCTCTGCTTTTTTTTATTGTTTGCTGTACCTATATTTTCTCAAAATAACGTGACCGGTTCAGTCGTGGACATCTCCAGTAAACCAATAGGTCAGGCAACTGTACAATTAAAAGATATTAAAAATGATGAAATTTTCGCTTTTTCCTTTTCTGACACTTCAGGAAATTTTCGCCTAGTGGTAGACAAGAAAGGTTTATATATACTAAAAATAAGTTATTTGGGTTTCAAGTCGTTCACAAAGGAAATTGAAATAACAAATAATTTGCTAGACGTAGGCAAAATTACACTCGAAGAAAACAAAATTGATCTGGAAAATGTAATCATTAAGAACGAGGCTGCGGGAATGACTGAAATTGGCGATACACTAAGATACCGGATTGAAAAATTTCTAAATGGTACCGAAGAAACTTTGAAAGATGTCATCAAAAAATTACCTGGCCTAGACATAGACTCGCAAGGCAAAATCAAAGCAAATGGAAAAGAAGTAGACAAACTGTTAATTGATGGAGAGGAATTTTTTATTAACCAACAAAAAATAGCCACCGAAAACATCACTGCTGAAATGGTTAAAAATATTGAATTAATAAAAAACTATACTGAATTTAAGACTATTAAAAAAAACAATAAATCTGAGATTACTGCATTAAACATCAACATCAAAGAACTATTTAAAAATAAACTTACAGGAAACGTATCCGTGGGAGCTGGCGATAACAAGTATAAATTACACGCCACACTATTCAATTTTAGCAAAAAAACGTTATTTAGTCTGATTAGCGATTCTAATAATACGGGGGAACTTTCCATGAACATTGACGATTACACCAAATTTACAAACCAAAAAGAAGAGGGTACTATTGGTGAAACCACATTTTCGAAAAATGATGATTTACCTCGGTTTTTAACTATTGGCAATAATGTAAAAGAACGATCCTCCTATTTCACTGGTTTAAATCTGAAATATTCACCCAATAAAAAAACGCAGGTAAACTTCTACTCGATTTTTAATAGCGTAGATCAAATTGAACAACAGTCAAATACGCAATTCTACTCCTCCAACTCTGGTGTTTTCTCCAATAAAGACAGCAGATTTAGTACTGAAGAAACCGTTTTTACTAATTCCTCTATAGATATTGCCCACAAACCAAATGAAAAAACATTAATCAGCTATAAAGGATTCTTTTCGGGCATAAATAAAACCAATTTAATTGAAATTGACAACAACGCTAACCAATTAAATAATGCGACAGAACTAACAGACTACACAGTCAATCATCAATTGAATTTCGCTACACTTTTCGAAAATAACAGAGGCTTTAATTTTTCTTTAAAACAGCAAATTCTCAAAAAATCAAACCTTTTAAATATCGAATCCAACCTTCCTTTTTTAGCTTTAAACTTTGAGAATAATGCTTACAAAATCATTCAGAATAGCGACTTAAACAAGAACAATATAGATGTGAATGCCAATTACACCTTCAATGTAAAAAAAACAGCTAACTCACTTTTCATGGAGTCCTCTTCAAGAAAAGATAATTATAAAAGTACCGAAAAGCAGTTTTCGCAATTTGAAAATGACGTAGTCACAGAAAACAGCATTCAAAGTTTTGGATTACAAACTAAATTTAAATTTTCAGCCAAAACGACATTCTCATCTGCTTTATCCTACTCCAGAATTCAATTCAAAATGGACAATTCAACCGATACAAAATGGTTATTTACACCCAAAATAAGCTTAAAAACAGACTTTAGCTCCACTCATTATATCAAATTATCTTTTTCGAGAAACAACGGCCTCACACAAGCAGAAAATCTAATACCAAACAGTGTTATTAGTGATTACAGAACCATTTATTCAAATGTAAACCTTAGATTAAACAGTGTATCACCAAACAATCAAGTAGGAATTGATTATTTCTATTTTGACAATAAAAGAAAATTATCCATTATTTCTAATCTTTCATATTATAAGGCAACAAATATCATTTCCAATAACTCCAGTGCCGATGCAGCGGTAAATTTGATTCAATATCAGACGGCTCCATTTGAAAACCGTTTTAACTCGATGCTTTATTCAGAGAAAACACTTTCTTTCGTTCCCTTTTCAATTAGAGCAAGTACTTCCTATTCCTCTAGTTCTAAAATTTTATTTTCAAATAACCTTAATCAAAATTTAAAAACAGAATCGACTTCTGGATATCTTTCGTTTATATCAAGATTAAGAAAAACCAGTTTACAATTTGAAACCGGAGTGGCAGTATCAAAAGACGTATATAAAGATGTCCTTTTTAATAATCGCATTTCAATACTAAATCCTTTTATCGAAACTAGTTTTAAAATCTCCAATACTATATCATTCGTAAATAAATTCTCTTACAAAAAAATAAGCGCTTCCACTTCATCTAACGAAATTTATCAGCTCAGTCCAAGACTTCGTGTAAATTTCCCAAAGTCACAAGTCGAAATAAGCGTAATAGCATACGACATTCTGAACATTAAAAATTACGAACAAATTACACTAACTCGATTCGATAATTTCACAGAAGAAAGAATTTCTCAATCGCTAACAGGTTATTATTTGTTAAATATTAAATTTAAACTGTAAAGTAACGAAAACGAAATAGTTAACAAAAAATATTATGCACGCATAGTATATTATTCAAATTAATATTTTAAATTTGTAAAAGAAATTAAGATTAATAAAAAATATAGGTATGAAAATATTAGTTTGCATCAGTCACGTTCCTGATACTACATCAAAAATTAACTTTGTTAACGGTGATTCTGAATTTGACACAAACGGTGTTCAATATGTAATTAACCCAAACGATGAATTTGGATTAACACGTGCTATTTGGTTTCAAGAACAACAAGGCGCAACGGTAACCGTTGTAAATGTTGGAGGACCAGATACAGAGCCTACTTTAAGAAAAGCATTAGCCATTGGTGCTAACGAAGCCATTCGAATAAATGCAACTCCTACTGACGGATTTTTCGTTGCCAAACAATTAGCAGAGGTAATCAAAAACGGAGGATACGATGTTGTTATCGCCGGAAAAGAATCATTAGACTATAACGGAGGAATGGTTCCAGGAATGATGGCTGGAATTTTAGGTTACAATTTCCTAAATTCTTGTACAAGCCTAACTGTTGATGGAACTAGCGTAACAGCAGTTCGCGAAATCGATGGGGGAAAAGAAACAGTAGCAACTAGTTTACCATTAATAATTGGTGGTCAAAAAGGATTGGTTGAAGAAAAAGACTTGCGTATTCCAAATATGAGAGGAATCATGACGGCAAGAACAAAAGCCTTAACGATCTTGGAGCCAGTAGCTGCAAATGTTAATACCAAAGCAGTGAAATTTGAAAAACCAGCAGCTAAATCAGCAGTTAAATTAATTTCAGCTGATAATTTAGATGAGTTAATTAATTTACTACACAACGAAGCAAAAGTAATCTAACTGTCATAACGTCGAAGGTCAAAAGTCAAAAGGATAGAATTTTACATTAATTTCACTTTAAGACTTTAGACTTTAAAACTTTAAGACTAAAATAAAAAATTATGTCAATATTAATATACGCGGAATACGCAGAAGGAAAATTTAAAAAAGTAGCATTTGAACTAGCTTCTTATGCGAAAAAAGTAGCTGAAACTTTAGGCACAACGGTTACTGCGGTTACGGTAAATGCCGGAGATGTTTCAGAGTTATCAAAATACGGTGTAGACAAAGTATTAAAAGTAAACAATGATAAACTATCTGGATTTACTGCAAAAGCCTATGCTGATGTCATCAAACAAGCTGCTGAAAAAGAAAACGTAAAATTAGTTTTGCTATCTTCTACAACAGACAGTATTTATCTTTCATCTCTAGTAGCAGTAGCTCTAGAAGCTGGCTATGCATCAAATGTAGTTGGACTACCAATCTCGACAACTCCTTTTCAAGTGAAAAGAACGGCGTTCTCGAACAAGGCATTCAACATTACAGAAATTGAAACTGAAGTTAAAGTACTTGGACTTGCAAAAAACTCATACGGGATTTTCGAAACTCCTTCGACACTTACCGAAGAGGATTTTAATCCTACTATTGGCGACAATGATTTTGGCGTAAAAGTAGAATCAGTAGAAAAAGCATCTGGAAAAGTTTCTATTGCTGATGCTGATATTGTTGTTTCAGCAGGTCGTGGATTAAAAGGTCCTGAAAACTGGGGAATGGTAGAAGAATTAGCTACAGTTCTTGGAGCTGCAACCGCTTGTTCAAAACCAGTTTCAGATTTAGGATGGAGACCTCACGGAGAACACGTAGGGCAGACTGGAAAACCCGTAGCTACAAACTTGTATATCGCCATTGGAATTTCGGGAGCGATACAACACATCGCAGGAATCAACTCCTCAAAAGTAAAAGTAGTTATCAATAGTGATGCTGATGCGCCTTTCTTTAAAGTAGCTGATTATGGTATTGTAGGTGATGCCTTTGAAATAGTACCACAATTGATAGAAAAATTCAAAGCATTCAAAGCTCAGAATTAGATTTCTAAAATATTCACAATACAATTATTGCTGTCCAAAAATAAAAGTTATTCGTACCTTTGCTTTTGGACAGCTTTTTTTATGGTGTATTATCAAAAAATTGCATCCTTATTTTTATTAAAAAAAAGTACACCGTACTTTTCCATCACAACAATTATGAGCTTAGTTAAATTATCCATAAAAGGAATTTCATACAGTCAAACACAAAACGGAGCTTACGCTTTGATATTGAACGAAGTCGATGGTGACAGAAAATTACCCATTGTCATTGGTGCTTTTGAAGCTCAATCCATTGCTATCGCTTTAGAGAAAGAAATAAAACCACCGCGTCCTTTAACTCATGACCTTTTCAAGAATTTCGCTGAGCGTTTTGATATAGTAGTAAAACAAGTCATCATTCACAAGTTAGTTGATGGTGTTTTTTATTCCAGTATAATTTGCGAGAGAGATAAAATTGAGGAAATTATCGATGCAAGAACTTCTGATGCAATTGCTCTGGCGCTACGTTTCAATGCTCCAATTTTTACCTATAAAAACATTTTGGACAAAGCAGGAATATACCTCAAAGCAAATCCATTAGAACCCAACAAAGACTCTCAAGAAATTGATGACGTATTGTCTAATCCAGAAACCTTTGGTCGTGAGGAAGAAAGCAATCAATCTGGATCTACCTATTCTAAACACAGTTTGCAAGAATTGAATGAATTGTTAGACCAAGCCGTGTCACATGAAGATTATGAGAAAGCTGCTAAAATTAGAGATGAAATTTCAAAAAGATAATTTTAGTATTGCGTTTCATTATGACTTTCTTTGATAGAGATTAAATATTAAAAAATTAAGATGTAGTGAAAAATGCTGTTTTATCTATTTTTTATTCACATCTGTCATAAAAATTATTCTATGAAAACAAAAATTTTAGGTGTTGTCGCATCCCTATTCATTTCAACAATTGCATTTTCCCAAGATTATTACCTCCACTGCGGAAAAATTCTCAATACTCTTACTGGTAAAGAATTATCCAACCAAACTATAGTTGTTTCTAAAAACAAAATCATAAAAATTCAGGATGGTTTTATTGTTAAAACCAAATCCGAAGACATTGAAATTGATCTTAAAAACAAGTATGTACTCCCAGGCTTAATCGATCTTCATGTGCATATTGAAGGCGAACAAAACACAAAAAGCTATATGTCAAAATATTTGGAAAACGAGGCTGACATCGCTTTTCAGGCAGTTCGTTGTGCCGAAATTACGCTTCTAGCCGGATTCACTACGGTACGTGATTTAGGCGGAACAGGTGTTAATGTCTCCATTAGAAATGCTATTAACAAAGGAATTGTAAAAGGTCCTAGAATCTTTACTGCAGGGAAAGCTATTGCCACTACAGGCGGACATGCTGACCCAACGAACGGAAGCAACCGAAAACTTGTAGGAGATCCTGGCCCACACGAAGGTGTAATTAATTCCCCCGAAGATGCTGTTAAAGCAGTGCGAGAACGATACAAAGAAGGAGCCGATGTAATCAAAATTACAGCTACAGGCGGTGTTTTAAGCGTAGCGAAAAGCGGTAAAAATCCACAATTTTCTTTAGAAGAAATCAAAGCCATTACTACAACTGCCAAAGATTATAACATGTTAACTGCCGCTCACGCACACGGTGATGAAGGAATGCAGCGAGCCATACTTGGCGGCATAAAAACCATTGAGCACGGTACCTTTATGAGTGAAGAGACAATGGAAATGATGAAAAAATACGATGCGTATTTAGTCCCTACGCTTACTGCCGGTAAAGAAGTAGAAAAAAATGCAGAGATTAATGGATTTTATCCTGAAATTGTGGTTCCCAAGGCTAGAGAAGTAGGTCCACAACTAAAAGCTACCTTTACAAAAGCATACCAAAAAGGAGTGAAAATAGCTTTTGGAACAGATGCTGGCGTTTATCCCCACGGCATCAATGCTAAAGAATTTGGCTATATGGTAGATGCTGGAATGCCACAATTAGCAGCCATTCAATCAGCAACAATTACTAATGCGATGTTATTGGGCATTGGCAATGAAGTAGGTCAAATTAAAGAAAATTTTTTGGCAGATATTATTGCAGTAAATGAAAATCCGTTGCTTACCATTTCAACACTTGAGAAAGTTATTTTTGTGATGAAAGACGGAAAAATATATAAAAACTAGATCGATTACCATTTATAGAACTGTAGCACAATGAAGCAATATTTAGACTTAGTACAACACGTTATGGAAAACGGTTGTCAAAAAGGGGATCGTACAGGTACTGGAACAAAAAGCGTATTCGGATATCAGATGCGTTTTAACTTGCAGGATGGTTTTCCTATGGTTACTACTAAAAAATTACACCTAAAATCGATTATATACGAATTACTTTGGTTCCTAAAAGGAGATACCAATATAAAGTATTTACAAGAAAATGGAGTTAAAATTTGGGATGCTTGGGCTGATGCCAATGGCGATTTAGGACCCGTTTATGGCCAGCAATGGCGCAACTGGAACGGTGAAGAGATTGATCAAATCTCAGAATTGATTAAAGAGTTAAAAACCAATCCTAACAGCCGCAGAATGCTGGTTTCGGCATGGAATCCCTCAGTTCTTCCTGACACTACAAAATCATTTGACGATAATGTAGCTAACAATAAAGCCGCTTTACCTCCTTGTCATGCATTCTTTCAGTTTTATGTTTCGGACGGTAAATTATCGTGTCAATTGTACCAGCGAAGTGCTGACATTTTTTTAGGTGTTCCTTTTAATATTGCTTCTTACGCGCTACTCACGATGATGATTGCGCAGGTTTGCGACTTGGAACCAGGGGAATTCATTCACACTTTTGGCGATGCGCATATTTACAACAATCATTTTGAACAACTCGAATTGCAATTGTCCCGTGAGCCAAAACCATTACCAAAAATGATTTTAAATCCAGATATAAAAGATATTTTCGATTTCGATTTCGAAGATTTCACACTTGAAGGTTATGAACCGCATCCTATCATAAAAGGTACTGTAGCTGTTTAAAGAATAAAAAAACGGTGTTTTAGTTATACGACTAAAACACCGTTTTCATTTCCTGCAAATGCATTCCATTTGAAAGAATCTGCGTCAGGCTCATTGACAAATGTGCCATCAATAACGTACTTAAATTCATAAGAAGCGTTTCTATTTACATCAAATACCCCTTTGAACGTACCATTTTTTAATTTATTCAAAGTTCCTTCAGCACTATTCCAGTTATTAAAATCCCCTACAACCGAAGCGTGATTTGCTTCTTTTGCTGCAACTGAAAAAGTAACTTTACATACTGCTTTTGTTTTTACAAACTGTTTTTTGATAGCCATAACTATTTCATTTATAGATTTATATGGCAAAGTAAATAAAAGAAAGTGAAGTTTCAACACCAACTAGAAAATTTAATAAAATGGTGTAAAGTATGTTAATTTATACCTGATTTAATAATTAAAAATAGCTAAATTTACTATTCGGAAATCCGAAAACGTTTTCATTACAAATTATCAACTGGCAAAATAGTGCCTTTCCAAAATATATTTTACCTTTATAAACAAAATTATAATTGATGGAAAAAGAACTACACGAGCAGTACGAATATGCCCGAAGAAGAATAAAACAAAAAAAAGGACTCTATTTCCATTTTGTTGTTTTCGTTTTAGGAAGTTTAATGCTATTTATTGCTAATAAATTTTTCGAAATTGCTGTAGATTCTCATTGGTCTATTTGGATAATTACAATCTGGTTGTTCCTATTTATTCTACATTTTATAAAAATTTTCATAACAGATCGTTTTATGAACAAAAATTGGGAAAGAGAGCAAATAGACCGACTTGTATCGCTACAGCAAAAGAAAATTGATCAATTACAAACGCAGGTTAACAACGATAACCAATAAAAAAAGTAGATTCATAATGATAATAATGATTGCAGCCGTTGCCGAAAATAATGCATTGGGAAAAAACAATGATTTGCTTTGGCATTTACCTAATGATTTCAAAAGGTTCAAAGCACTTACCTCTGGACACCACATTATAATGGGAAGAAAGACATTTGAAAGTTTTCCAAAACCATTACCAAACAGAACACACATTATAATCACCAGAGAAAAAGGATACAAAGCAGAAGGATGTATAATAGTGGATAGTTTAGACCAAGCGCTAGCGGTTTGTCCCAAAGATCAAGACACGTATATCATTGGTGGTGGTGAAATTTATACCTTAGGACTTCCCTATGCTGATAAACTAGACATTACTAGTGTACACCAGTCTTTTGAGGCAGATACTTACTTTCCAGATATCGATTTTAAAATTTGGGAACTTTCTGATTCTGTGTTTAATAGTAAAGACGATCATCATATGTATGATTTTACCTTTCAAACTTTTCTTAGAAAATAAAACAAAAAAACATCCTTTTTACGGGATGTTTTTTTTTACCATTGATTTAAGAGATGACCTACTCTTGAAAGAGTATTTGATAACATAAAATAAAATTTACAAATAGTAGTAAAACTCCAGAAACGAGAATTATTACATTTGATGTTTTCTGAGAATACATCTCAAAAAAGCCTTTAATACCAAATACCACGAAGGTACTAAAGACGAAAAAAATTAAAATTTCCAAAAACAAATTTAATCCTAAGAACGTGTTTGGCGCTTTAACAACAACACTGCCGTTTAAAACAGTATTTTCAAAACAGCTAACAAGAACAAATGAGATAAAAAACGCTAGAATTATCCACTTGATTTGGTTGATCAATTCTCTTTTAATCATTTAATATGGTTATTTTCCTGAATTACAAATTTGTACAATTAAATCCTTTAACGCAATACCCACTTTTAGTGATATTTCAATTGAAATGAAAATTAATAACACAATCTTCTTTTTTTGACTAAAGATAAACTTGTCTCAATTTTTTGAAACTCATTTTAAGTTCATTAAGATTGTATTATATTTGCACAAAATAAAATAATGTCAGAGAAAATAACGCCCTATAAAGATTCAGCCCTCGGTAAAAAAGAACAAGTCGCACAAATGTTTGACACCATTTCTGGAAATTATGACAATCTAAATCGTGTCATTTCTTTTGGTATTGATATCAAATGGCGTAAAAAAGTATTGCATATGGTTGCGAAATCAAATCCAAAGATAATTCTTGATATTGCAACAGGAACAGGTGATTTGGCAATATTGATGGCGCAGACAAAAGCAGAAAAAATTATTGGTTTAGATATTTCTGCTGGTATGCTAGAGGTAGGCGTAAAAAAAATTGCTTCAAAAAACCTTTCTACCACCATCGAAATGATTTTGGGTGATTCTGAAAACATGCCTTTTGAGGACAACTACTTTGACGCAATTACTGTTGCTTTTGGTGTACGTAATTTTGAGACTTTAGAAAAAGGTTTGGCTGAAATCTTGAGAGTTTTGAAACCAAATGGCGTATTTGTAATCCTAGAAACTTCTGTCCCAGACAAAACACCTTACAAACAAGGCTACAATTTTTACAGTAAAAACATACTTCCTATAATTGGTAAGATCTTTTCTAAAGACACTGTTGCCTATGGCTATTTATCAGAGTCTGCTGCTGCGTTTCCATATGGAGAAGCTTTAAACAATATTTTAAGAAAAATTGGGTTTATAGATGTGGTAGCCTTGCCACAAACTTTTGGTGTTGCTACCATTTACTCTGCTTCTAAAAAATAATATTGAAGATTTCAGCATAAACATGAAAAAATTAATTGTCTTACTATTTTTTGCTTTTGTAATAAAAGGATACGCACAAAATTCTAAAAACATTTTTAGCAAAGACCCTATTATTAATTTGGAAAATTTTCAAAAGAAGAGAGTATACTACGGATTTTATCTCGGATTCAACTCCTATGATTTCAAAATTGATTACAAAACAGTAGGACCTGATATTCTCATTAAAAAAACTACCGGATTTAACGTAGGGATCGTAGGTGATTTAAAACTTCAAGAATACATTAATTTACGATTTGAACCTGGCTTGTATTACACAAAAAGAGATTTGTATTATCCTCCAAATCCAGCTTTTACAAAAAATAGTGATGCGCTAAGAGAGGTAAATAGCACTAACATACACTTTCCTTTATTGTTGAAATTCTCCTCTTTGCGTACCGGTAATATTCGTCCGTATGCACTAGGAGGCGTATCTGCAACATTGAATTTATCTAGTAATTCCAAACTAATTGACGACAATCTAGAACAACGATTTCGAGTAAAATCATGGACAACCAATTATGAATTGGGTTTTGGAATTGATCTTTTCTCTGAATACTTCATATTTTCACCATCAATCAGAGGTGTTTTTGGTATGAATGATGAATTAATTAGGGACAAAGACCCAAATAGTCCCTGGACCAGCAATATAGAATCTTTGAAAACTCGTGCTGTGTTCATTAATTTCACGTTCCATTAAAGTCACTTTAAAAGTGTTATTTTCAGACTTTAAATGGCATTAAAAATAAATTTTAGCTCCGACAAAACTCACTCAATACAATGGCAGTTGCCGTAGCGACATTAAGACTTTCCGTTTTTTGAACTGCTCCAAAACGAGGAATCGTAAGTCGGTTTTGTACCAATTTTTCTAATTCAACTGATATTCCATTGGCTTCATTCCCCATAATTAGTATTCCCTCCTGGGGCAAAACCGATTTGTAAATATTATCGCCGTCCATAAAAGTACCAAAAACGGGCAATTTCGACTCAGTAATAAAATGCTCTAAATCAATGTAATTCACATTGACCCTACCGATAGAACCCATAGTAGCTTGGACTACTTTTGGATTATAAATATCTACAGTCTCCTTAGAACATAGAATTTGCTTTATGCCAAACCAATCACACAAACGCAAAATAGTTCCTAAATTTCCTGGATCACGAATAGTATCGAGCGCAAGGATTAATCCAGTTGTTGTAATTGATTCTTCTTGAGGCATCTTAAAAACTCCCAAACAGGTATTTGGGGTTGCTAATGCACTAATTTTTTTTAAATCACTTTCTTGAATAATCGTTTTTTTAAACATTGCCACTTCTTCAAAATCATGCTGGGTCGTATACAAATGTTCTAGTACAAAATTAGAAGATAATAACTCTTGAATCCCTTTTACGCCTTCGGCAAAAAATAATTTATTGGCAATTCTATATTTTTTTTGCTGCAAACTCGTTATAAGCTTTATTTGGTTTTTACTAACCATAAAATAATGTACTTTTGGATTAAATATTCTAGAACACTTGAAAAAAACTTCTACAAAAATAACTGCATTTATTCTAATTGCAATACTAATTTGCGCTTGTAACGCTGTAAAAAGAGTTCCAGAGGGGAAATTGCTGCTTACTAAAAACGAGATTGCCGTAAATGACAAAAAAATTAAGGACGAAACTGTTTTTAATCAACTGTATCAAAAACCAAACAGTACTTTATTAGGCTATCGCTTGCGATTGAATCTGTATAATCTTGCCAATCTAAATCCGGACTCTACGTATCAAGCTAAATTTACAAATAATCCAGAAAAATTTAGAAGAAAATCAAAATGGTTGTCTGAAAAGCAAGTAAACAGACTTGGCAAATCATTCTGGTATTACGGAATTCATGATTTCCTAAAAAAAACTGGAGAACCACCCGTTATTATTGATAATGACAGAGCCAACAAATCCCTTTTGCGCCTCAAATATTATTATTTTAATAATGGCTTTTTTAATGTGGATGCTTCCTATAAAATTGACACGTTGAGTGTCAAAAAAGGAAGAATAAAATATGCTATTACATCTGGAAGTGCCTATTTTTTAGATTCTTTAAAAACTACTATTTTAACACCAGCGTTAGATTCTTTATACGAAACCAGCAAATCTAATACCTTCATAAAATCTGGGAATCAATACAAAACAGAAGATTTTGACAATGAAAAAAATCGCATTAACACTCATTTTAGAAACAACGGTGTTTATTATTTTCAGCCTAATTATGTGACCTTTGACATAGACACCATTAAGAAAGTGAATCAGGCCAATATCAATTTGAGAATTGCAAATTACTCCTACCAACAACAAGATTCGAGCAGAACAGAACCTTTTAAAATTTACAAAATAAGTGATGTAAATATTTATACGGATTATTCTTCAAGCACCAACAACCAAAAAATCACAGATAGTACTACCTATAAAAACTTTAACTTATACAGCCAAGATAAATTAAAATACAAACCAAAAGCTATTACTAATGCGATCTTCATTACCAAAGGCGGCTTGTTTGCAGATTATAAAACGGTACTTACCACCCGTTATTTAAACAATCTCAAAATCTTTAATTACCCATCGATACAATATGAAGTTGATCCAAGAGACTCTACTGCACAATCCTTAATTGCAAAAGTGTATTTGACCCCTCGAAAAAAATATAGTTTCGGTACCAATTTAGATGTTACCCACTCTAACATACAAAATTTTGGTATTGGAGTTAGCGTGTCAGAAACGGTACGAAATATATTTAATGGTGCAGAAACACTAGAATTTGCTGTAAGAGGAAATATTGGATCTTCTAGAAAATTAGCTAATCCTAATAATACTTTCTTTAATGTTTCAGAGTATGGGTTAGATTTAAAACTGAACATTCCTAGGATTTTCATGCCGTTCAGTACTGAAAAAATTATTCCAAAAAGTATGATTCCGTCAACGTTAATCACATTGGGTTTTGCAAAACAACAAAATATTGGTTTAGACAAAGAAAATTTCACTAGTACTTTATCCTACAATTGGACCCCGACTAGAAACTCAACTGCCCGATTTGATTTGTTCAACACACAGTTTGTGCGCAACCTAAACCCGCAGAATTACTTTAATGTATACGGTTCTAGTTATAATGCGTTGAACGAAATTAGCAAAGAATACAATACCAATTCATCCTATTACAACAATAGCATTGACCAAGATTTACTAATTGAAGAAGGAACTGATGGGTTCACTAACGATGTGCTGACAGGCAATGCCAATTTCTTGAAACCACTAGAGCTGGAAGATTTTCAAGCTGTAAAAAGTATTGAGGAACGAAGACTCCGACTTACAGAAAATGACTTCATTTTGGCTACCAGTTTTACTTTTTCAAAAACGACAAAAAAGGATTTAGCAGACAACAATTTTTATCTTTTTAAGACCAAGATAGAATCGGCAGGAACTGTTTTAACAGCTGTTGCATCCACAACCAATCAAAAGAAAAACTCTAATGGAAATTATGAGATTTTCAATTTAGAATATTCTGAATACATCAAAACAGAATTTGATTACATCAAACATTGGGATTTATCCAAAGAAAAAATAGTAGCCTTTAGATCTTTTTTTGGCATAGCAATCCCTTTTGGCAACTCTGATTATGTACCGTTCTCCAGAAGTTATTTTTCGGGCGGATCTAATGACAACAGAGCTTGGCAACCTTATGGTTTAGGACCAGGAAGCAGTGGTGCTTTAGATGATTTTAATGAGGCCAATATGAAAATTGCGATTAGTGCAGAGTTTCGATTTAAGATATTAGGCAGTTTGAAAGGAGCTCTTTTTGCAGATGCAGGAAACATATGGAACGTATTAGATAATGTTGAAGATGAAGAATCTACTTTCACCCAATTCAAAGATTTAAAAGACATTGCCTTGGGAACAGGATTTGGGCTCAGATACGACTTGAGCTTTTTTGTAATACGTTTTGATTTTGGATTTAAAACCTACAATCCTGCTGATGAAATCAACAAAAGATGGTTTAGAGATTACAACTTTGCCAACTCGGTTTTAAATTTTGGAATAAATTATCCCTTCTAATGCTAATTAATTCTTATTTTTGCAAAACTAAAAACTAATAAAAATAACTAAAAAAATCACAATGGCACACAATATAAAACCTGGCGTAGCAACTGGAGATCAAGTTCAAGAAATTTTTAATTATGCTAAAGAAAAAGGATTTGCACTTCCAGCGGTAAATGTTACCGGATCGAACACCGTTAATTGTGTCCTTGAAACTGCAGCAAAATTAAACGCACCAGTTATCATTCAGTTTTCGAATGGTGGAGCACAATTCAACGCTGGAAAAGGACTTTCTAATGCAGGTGAAAAAGCGGCAATCGCAGGAGGAATAGCTGGTGCATTGCACATTCATACTTTGGCGGAAGCCTACGGAGCAACCGTGATTTTACATACTGATCACTGTGCAAAAAAACTATTGCCTTGGATTGATGGATTATTAGACGCTTCAGAAGCACATTTTGCTAAAACTGGAAAACCGTTATATTCATCACACATGATTGATTTATCTGAGGAGCCAATTGAAGAAAACATCGAAATTTGCAAAGGCTATTTAGAGCGAATGAGCAAAATGGGAATGACTCTTGAAATTGAACTAGGGATTACAGGTGGTGAAGAAGATGGTGTAGACAACTCTGATGTTGATAGTTCAAAATTATACACACAACCTGAAGAAGTTGCATACGCATACGAAGAACTTTCTAAAATAAGCCCTCGTTTTACAATTGCAGCCGCTTTTGGAAACGTACACGGAGTATACAAACCAGGAAATGTAAAATTGACACCGAAAATTTTGAAAAACTCTCAAGATTTTGTTCAAAATAAATTCCATACTGGTCACAATCCAGTAGATTTCGTTTTCCATGGTGGATCTGGTTCAACACTTGAAGAAATTAGAGAAGGCATTAGCTACGGAGTTATAAAAATGAATATTGATACCGACTTGCAATTTGCATTTACAGAAGGTATTCGTGATTATATGGTAAAAAATATTGAGTACTTAAAAACTCAAATTGGAAACCCAGAAGGTGCCGATGTTCCTAATAAAAAACATTACGATCCAAGAAAATGGTTGCGTGAAAGCGAAATCACTTTCAATACAAGATTGGAGCAAGCATTTGCAGATTTAAATAACGTAAATACACTTTAAACTATTTTAAATTTTGAGTTATAAATTTTAAATTCTACTATGGAATAATTTATAATTCAAAATTTATAATTTATAATAATTAGGGATATGGCTTGGTTTAAAAGAAAAGAAAAAGGGATTACTACTGCTACCGAAGACAAAATGGACATTCCAAAAGGACTTTGGTACAAATCTCCAACTGGAAAAATTATCGATGCTGATGAACTAGCGCGTAACTTATTTGTAAGTCCCGAAGATGGTTTTCATGTTCGAATTGGAAGTACTGAATATTTTCAAATTTTATTTGACAACAATGAATTTGTTGAACTTGATAAAAACATGACCTCTAAAGATCCTTTGCATTTTGTAGACACAAAAAAATATGCAGATCGATTGAAAGATGTGATGGAAAAAACCAAACTTAAAGATGCTGTCCGCACCGGTGTTGGAAAATCAAAAGGGAAAGAATTGGTGATTTGCTGTATGGATTTTGCTTTTATCGGTGGTTCTATGGGAGCTGTAGTTGGAGAAAAAATCGCAAGAGGAATTGATCACGCAATTAAAAACAACTTGCCTTTTGTGATGATTTCAAAATCAGGTGGCGCCAGAATGATGGAAGCTGCTTATTCTTTAATGCAATTAGCCAAAACATCTGTTAAGTTAGCACAACTTGCCGAGGCAAAACTTCCTTACATCTCATTATGTACAGATCCTACAACTGGAGGTACAACTGCCTCTTACGCGATGCTAGGCGATATTAACATTGCCGAACCAGGTGCGTTAATTGGATTTGCTGGCCCAAGAGTAGTACGAGACACAACCGGTAAAGATTTACCAGAAGGCTTCCAAACTGCTGAGTTTTTACTTGAGCATGGTTTCTTAGACTTTATTACTCCGCGAAAAGAACTAAAAGACAAGATCAACTTGTATATTGATTTAATTCAAAACAACACCATTAGATAAATGCTTATCTTCATAAAATAAAAATTCCTGTTTGCTAATGCAAACAGGAATTTTTATTTTAAGGAATACTCTTTTTTAAAAATTGTATCGAAATCCCCCATATATATTTCTTCCCGGGGCATTAATTCCAGAAGAAAATGTGCGGTATTGGGTGTCTAAAATATTTTCGACACCTACAAATAAGGTAGCATTGTGATACACTTCAACACTAGTTTTTACGTTGTACGTTTCCCAAGCTGGCATTCCGTTAACCGGTGCATATTGCAAATTATCTTCACCACTTGAAGAATAATCGCTTCTTTTTTTCTTACCATTGTACAATAAGTAGGCTTCTATGCTTGCCCTAGAATTCGCATACAGAATACCAATTTTCCCAAAAAAAGGCGCTATATGATCTAATGGAGCTTGTGGTGCACCTTCTTCAATAATTCTACCCAAATTATAATTAAAATTAGCATCGACTTTTACTTTTGATAACACCATCGCACTAAATTTAGTGGACAATCCCGTAATAAAAGCTTTTCCCTTATTTTGATTTGCAAAAACATTACTTAATGTTCCATCATATAAAATCACGCTTTGCCCCTCATATTGAAATGGCGATGTTGCAATAGCATCATACATTCTGGTATAGAAATACGTGTTTTCAAATTTTATTTTTTTAGAATTAGATTGCATAACAATCCCGATATCAGCAGTAACAGTTTTTTCTGGTTTCAATTTTGAATTAGGAACAATAAGCGTTCCTTTTACTGATTCGAAAACTTTGGCTAAGTCGTCAATGTTTGGAACTCTAAATCCGCTAGATACATTTGCCTTTAAAGCAAAATGCTCTGATGTATTTTTAACAATTCCTACAGTACCACTATACGTGAAATTATTCTGTTCTATTTTCGAAAATGGTAATGAAAAAAAAGAATTATCAGCAATAGTACTTTTTAGAGCGGTATTACCAACACGAGCGCCTAAATTCCAGAATGTGTTGTCGGCTATTTTATCATTATAGGAAATATAGATTTCGTTTCGCAACATTGCATTATCTCCATTGGGATATCGTGTGCTGATTGAATTTTTTGAGCCAGTGTTTATATTAGTAGAATAGGCTGAAGAATTCAAGTTTTCATAATACGATTCTAATCCGTAAAACAACTCTCCGCTTTTAAATTTCCTAGCCAAGTCCACCGCAAGAGAATACATTTTTACTTCTTCTTCTCTACTTTGTAAATTATAGTTTCCAAACCTTCTGTTGTGCCTGCTTTCCTTTACATTTTGAAAAGCAGCAGTTAGTTTCAAGTCGCTAGAAATAAAAGCCTTTTCCTTATTCAAAGAATAAATCCCCAATACTCGCTCTTGTGGACCATAATACCATTGCGCATGCCTTAAACCTGTTGAAGGATCCTTTTCAGTCAATCGATCGTAACGAGGAATATCTGTTGATGTAGAAAATTGTAAATTCAAACCATGCTCAAAACCTAAATTTGTTTTATAGCTTAATTTTTGCATGAGATTGTATTGCTTGAATGCTGTGTTTTTTTGAACGTATTTATCTTTATTCGCAACCAACTGATCCAAGCTATTTATTGTCGCAACAAAAAATGGGCGTTCTCCAAAAAAATCTTCCTTGTGATTTTTATTTTTTCCCATTTTTAAATCTCCAAAATCATTAAACGAAACTAGAGTCAAAGCGGCAAATTTTTTGGAAGCATAATTCAAATTTAAAGCAATAGATTGCTCTTGATTAATCGTACTGTAACGCATATTTACAGCTCCTGTCCATTTGTTCTGGACTTCATCTAAAAACTTTGCTTTTTTTGTTGTCATGCTAACGGCACCACCAAGTGCATCACTACCAAATAATGTAGAAGCAGGACCATAAAAAATACCTACATTATCAAGCATACTCTCATCGACCGTAATAACGTTTTGAAGATGTCCAGCTCTAAATATCAAATTATTCAAACGAACACCATCCACTAATAACAAAACCCTACTGGCCTCAAAGCCACGAATAGCGGGACTCCCGCCACCTTGTTGCGAATTTTGAACAAATAATGAGCCTGAATTAGACAAAACATCTGCGGTACTTTGAAAATTTTGAAAATCCATTTGTGCAGCAGAGATTACCACTACTTGAAACGGCAATGAAACTATTGGTACAGGCACTTTGTACGTCAAGACAACATCAGCAAGCTGGGTAGTATCCCTCTGATTTTGTGCGTATCCAAAAAGCGAGAGCACTAACATGCTAAAAAAGATGACTTTTTTTATCAAACTAAAAAAATGAGTAAAAGATGAAAGATCAACTGTTATTACATCCCTGTTCTAATTGCTTCAACAGGGTCTAGTTTTGAAGCAGAAATAGCTGGCAATATTCCCGATATTAATCCAATTATGACTGCTAATCCCGTTCCCAAAATAATATTTGCTGCACTTAAAACAAATTCAAAATCTAAAACATTTGTTAGAATAAATGCAATAATCCAAACCATAAGCAATCCAATTACTCCACCAATAAGACACAAAATAATAGCTTCAAATAAAAACTGGAACAATATAAACCTGTTTTTGGCTCCTAATGACTTCTGAATCCCAATTAAATTAGTACGCTCTTTAACGGAAACAAACATGATATTGGCGATACCAAAACCACCCACAAGAAGTGAAAATCCTGCAATTATCCACCCGACTATATTCATAAAACCTATAGTTTCATCAATCATATCAGTTGCGCCTTTAAGAAAATTGACGAAAAAAGTATCGATCTGTCCTGACTTAATTCCTCTAAAATTTCTGATTTTATATGTAATTTGTGCTTTAAGATTTTCTACATCAATACCTTTACTTGGCTTTATAACAACTATTGGAGTAAATGATCTATTATTATCCCCAAACAATCCTCGTATCCTATTTACCGTAGGATAAATGGTATGATCAGGATTAGAACCAAAGCTTATCATTCTATCCCCTACTTTTTTTAGAGTACCAACCACTTTAAACCGTTGTCCGTACAACCTAACTTCCTTACCTAGCGGAGAAACCCCATCAAAAAGCGACTCTACAATTTCATGACCTATTACAACATTATTACTACCTGAGTTTGATTCTTGCTCACTAAAAAAACGTCCTTCTTTAAAATCTAATTTCTCAATATCAGAGAATTCATAAGTACAAGGAACTACAGCTATTGAACTTACTGTTTTTGATTCATACTTTATAGTTTGTCGTCCAGCATAAAGTTGAAAGCAAACACTTTCAACATCAGTTAAACTATTTTTTAAAAATTTATATTCCTCATAAGTTACATCCGGAAATTGTTCAACCTTCCAATCTGGAACATCTGTGGGTCCAAAACTATATTTAAAAAAGAAAACAGTACTGTTGTCTAAACTACCAATATCTTTTTTTATTTTTCTATCCAAGGAATCAACAGCAGCTAGGACCGCTATAATAGAAAAAATTCCAATCGTAACTCCTAACAAAGAAAGCAAAGTTCTTAACTTATTGTTTCGCAAGGCATTCATAGCAAAACCCAAACTCTCTTTTAACAATCGAAAGTAAACTATCATAAATTATTTTTTATATTAAAGTAAAATTCAATAAATAGGATTCAATATCCTAATGGAAAATGTATTCGTTGCTGACCGAGTCAATTATTATATCTTTACTCAAAAATAGGGATGAAAAATCACTATTATCTCATTTTCAAATGGCTTTATTTTCACATTAAAAAACTATTTTTGCATTTTATAACTATAACTACATAATGAACACAACAAAAAAAATTCAATCGGCATTAATCTCTGTCTTTTCAAAAGAAGGATTAGAACCTATAGTAAGACAACTAAACAGTCAAAATGTTACACTTTATTCTACAGGAGGAACGGAGGATTTTATAAAAAATTTAGGAATTCCTGTAATTCCTGTCGAAGATGTCACTTCTTACCCGTCTATTCTTGGTGGTAGAGTTAAAACATTACACCCAAAAGTTTTTGGCGGAATACTAAACCGCCAAGACAACGAGAGTGATGTGCAGCAAATGATCGAATTTGACATTCCACAAATTGACTTAGTAATTGTTGACTTGTACCCTTTTGAAAAAACAGTTGCCTCGGGCGCAAGCGAAGCTGATATTATTGAAAAAATCGATATTGGCGGAATTTCTTTAATTCGTGCTGCTGCAAAAAACTTCAAGGACACTGTAATTGTAGCTTCGGTAGATCAATACGGCTTGCTTTTAGATTTAATTACAACCCAAAACGGAGCTACAACACTAGAAAACAGAAAATTATTGGCTACTAAAGCATTTCATGTTTCTTCTCATTATGACGCTGCAATTTTTAACTACTTCAATACCGACGAAACAATTTACAAAGAAAGTATTGCTGATGGTCAAGTTCTAAGATATGGTGAAAATCCACATCAAAAAGGCTTTTTCTTTGGTGATTTTGATGCCATGTTTAAAAAAATTCATGGAAAAGAATTGTCGTATAACAATTTACTAGATGTAGATGCTGCGGTAAATTTAATTGCTGAATTTAAAAATGATGGCCCAACTTTTGCCATTTTAAAACACAACAACGCTTGCGGTTTGGCTACCAGAACTTCAATTAGCGAAGCCTATGCTGTGGCTTTAGCTTGCGATCCAACATCTGCTTTTGGAGGAGTTTTAATTTCAAATACAAAAATTGATCTTGATACTGCTCTAGAAATCAATAAATTATTTTGCGAAGTGGTAATTGCACCCAAATATGATGATGAGGCTATTGCTGTTTTACAAGAAAAGAAAAACCGAATCATCTTAGTTCAAAATGAAGTAACATTACCACAAAAACAAGTTCGTACGTGCTTAAACGGAATTTTAGTTCAGGACAAAAATAATATTACTGACAATAAACAAGACTTAAAAACCGTTACAATAACAGAACCTAGTGAACAAGAAATTCAAGATTTAATTTTTGCCTCTAAAATTTGTAAAAACACCAAATCCAATACTATTGTATTTGCAAAAAACGGAACTCTTATTGCCTCTGGAACAGGACAAACCTCAAGAGTTGATGCGTTACAACAAGCCATAGAAAAAGCGAAAAATTTTCATTTTGATTTACAGGGTGCAGTAATGGCAAGTGACGCATTTTTCCCTTTTCCTGATTGCGTAGAACTCGCTAAACAAGCGGGTATAACAGCTGTAATTCAGCCTGGAGGTTCAATTAAAGACGAATTAAGTATTAATTATTGCAATGAAAATAAAGTTGCTATGGTATTTACAGGAACTCGTCATTTTAAACATTAATTTGTTTAACTTTGCTCGTCACAATTTTATAACTTTTAACCCTTAAAAAACTTATGGGATTTTTTGATTTCATGACCGAGGATATCGCGATAGACCTTGGTACCGCTAATACTTTAATCATACATAATGATAAAGTTGTAATAGACAGTCCTTCGATAGTTGCTCGTGATAGAATTTCAGGCAAAATTATCGCTGTTGGTAAAGAAGCCAACATGATGCAGGGAAAAACACATGAAAACATTAAGACGATAAGACCTTTGAAAGACGGTGTAATTGCTGATTTTGATGCTTCAGAAAAAATGATTAGTATGTTCATAAAAAGCATACCTGCATTGAAAAAAAGGATGTTTACTCCCGCTTTACGAATGGTAGTTTGTATTCCTTCAGGAATTACCGAAGTGGAAATGAGAGCTGTGAAAGAATCTTGTGAAAGAGTAAATGGTAAAGAAGTATATTTGATTCACGAACCAATGGCAGCAGCTATTGGAATTGGCATTGACATCATGCAACCTAAAGGAAACATGATTGTTGATATTGGCGGTGGAACAACTGAAATTGCTGTAATAGCCTTAGGTGGAATTGTATGTGACAAATCAGTAAAAATTGCTGGTGACGTTTTTACTAATGATATCGTATATTACATGCGTACTCAACACAATCTTTTTGTTGGAGAAAGTACCGCTGAAAAAATAAAAATTCAAATTGGTGCCGCTATCGAAGATCTAGAAACTCCTCCGGAGGACATGTCTGTTCAAGGTAGAGATTTACTTACTGGTAAACCAAAACAAGTTGAAGTTTCTTATAGAGAAATTGCAAAGGCATTAGACAAATCCATTCAAAGGATTGAGGATGCTGTTATGGAAACTTTATCTCAAACACCACCAGAATTAGCCGCCGACATCTACAACACCGGAATCTACCTTGCCGGTGGAGGATCTATGTTGAGAGGTCTTGACAAAAGAATTTCACAAAAAACGGACTTGCCTGTTTACATCGCTGAAGATCCATTACGAGCAGTTGTAAGAGGAACTGGAATGGCTCTAAAAAACATTACAAAATTTAAGAGCATTCTAATTAAGTAATTTTTAAGGTATTCCTTTCTTACTTTGAGAAGTACGTTGTTTTTAGACTTATAAAATACATTCAGTTATTTACATTATACCGCTAAGAAATGCAGCAAATATTTAATTTTATTTTTAAAAACAGTAATCGGTTACTGTTTTTGCTGCTTTTGGGTGTTTCGTTAACCCTCACCATTCAATCCCATTCTTTCCACAGGAGCAAAATCATCAGCTCTGCAAATTTTTTAAGTGGAGGAGTTTATGAAAGGGTAAATGTTCTAAACGAGTATTTAAATTTAAAAACACAAAATGATGCTCTTGCTCTTGAAAACGCACAGCTAAAAAATCTTTTATTTAATCGTAAAGACACCTCTTTAGTCCAGAAATTAGACAGCATTAAAGGTGTTAAACCAAGTGATATTGTAGTGTCAAAAGTGATACACAACTCCTATAATGTTCATGAAAATTATCTAACTTTAAATTCGGGTGAGTTACAAGGTATTAAACCAGATATGGGCGTAATAAACAGTTTGGGAATTGTTGGTATTATTGAAAACACTTCTCCTAATTATGCTACTGTCATTAGTATCTTAAACAAAAAATCACAAATCAATGCCAAAATCAAGAAATCAAATCATTTTGGCTCTTTGATTTGGAACGGAAAAAGTACCGGATTCGTTCAATTGGTTGATGTACCTAGATTAGCTGCAATACGAAAAGGAGATACCATTGTTACCGGTGGACAATCTGTAATTTTCCCAGAAAATATCAATATTGGAACAATTGACAAGATAGAAATAGACAATCAAACAAATTATTACACGATAACTGTGAGACTGTTTAATGACATGACTAACTTAGGCCATGTCTATATCATAAAAAATAAAGATCGAGAAGAGATTACTAATTTAGAAAAAAAGGGTAAAGATGAATAGCGCATTGTTAGTCAATATTTTTCGATTTATTCTATTATTAGCATTTCAAATTATCATATTCAACAATATGAATTTTTTAGGCTATATAAGCCCCTTTCCGTATATATTGTTTATCATACTTTATCCCGTAAATGGTAACAAGACAGGTCTTGTAGTAGCTAGTTTTTTACTCGGAATTATGATGGATATGTTTAGCAATTCAGGAGGCATACATGCCACTGCCTGTTTGATCCTAGCCTATTTTAGAACCTCTATTTTTAAATTTTCATTTGGTTTAAGTTACGAGTATCAAACAGTGAAATTAAATGACGTATTAACACCAGAGCGGTTCTCGTTTATTTTACTATCGATAGTCATACATCATTTTACACTATTTTTATTAGAAGCTTTCCAGTTTAGCTTAATTTTTGATGTATTACTGAGATCTGTATTAAGTTCTGTGTTTACACTAATTATTTCTATTATTATCATTTACCTTATTAAGCCAAACAAAAGATGAGAAAAGTCTTGTTGCCTTCTTTAATCATTCTAGCAACCTCTTTGCTTGTAGTACGCATCTTTTATTTGCAAATTGTTGACGATACTTTAAAGCTAAAGTCGGAAAACAATGCCATTAAAAAAAAATATGATTATCCAGAACGCGGTTACATTTATGACAGAAAAGGAAAGTTATTGGTTGCCAATCAAGCTTCCTATGACATTATGGTTATTCCTCGAGAGGTAAAAAACACAGATACTTTAGAATTCTGTCAATTATTGAACATTACAAAAGAAGATTTTATAAAAAAAATAGAGAAAGCTACAGTTTACAGTCCGCGATTACCTTCTGTTTTTTTACCACAATTGAATAAAAGCGAATTTGCTGCTTTTCAAGAAAAAATAAGAAAGTATGAAGGCTTCTATTTTCAAAAACGTTCCTTACGTGACTACGAAGTGGCTTTTGGTGCAAACGTGTTTGGCTTTATCACACAGGTAAATGAAAAGCTGGTCGCAAAAAATCCGTATTACAATAGTGGTGACTTAATAGGAAGACAGGGAGTTGAAGAAAGTTACGAAGATCTTTTACGCGGAATTAAAGGCGTCAAATACATTCAAAAAGATAAATTTAACCGAGAAATCGGTTCCTATAAAAATGGAAAATACGACACCATTGCGGTACAAGGAGAAGATATCAATCTAACTCTAGATGCTGAATTACAAAAATACGGTGAAGAATTAATGATCAACAAAAGAGGTGGGATTGTTGCCATTGAACCAAGTAGTGGTGAAATATTAGCATTAGTAACCGCTCCATCTTATGATCCAGGAATACTAGTTGGTAGACAACGCTCTAAAAACTATACCCAATTATACCGCGACTCCATAGCAAAACCGTTGTATGATCGTGGATTACTTGCCGAGTATCCACCAGGATCACCATTTAAAATACTTACTGGTCTTATAGCATTGCAGGAAGGTGTAGTCGATGAGCAGACCACTTTCTTCTGCAACGGTGGATTTAGTTATGGCCGAGGTCGTTTTCAAAAATGCCACTGCAAATCATTTGGACCACTACAATTACACAATGGAATTTACAAATCGTGTAACGCTTATTTCTCCAATGCCTATTTGAAAACAATTGGCAAATATGCTAAACCTGCTATTTCAGTAGACATTTGGTCCAATCACGTAAAAAGTTTTGGTCTGGGTCAATTTATGGGTTATGATTTACCTACAGGTAAAAAAGGGAACATCCCAGATTCAAAAACATATAAAAAAGTGTATCCAAATGGCGGCTGGAGAGGAACAACGATCATATCTAATGCTATTGGTCAAGGGGAAGTACTGATGACTCCCATTCAATTAGCGAATATGATGGCAACGGTAGCAAATGAAGGCTATTATTACACCCCTCATATTATCAAAAGAATAGAAGGTCATAAAATTGATGAAAAATTCACAACTAAACACGTTACCTCTATTGATAAAAAACATTTCAAACCTATGATTAGCGGCTTGTTTGATGTGTATAATTTAGGAACTGCTAGTGCGCTAAGAGTGGATGGCATTACTATTTGTGGGAAAACTGGTACTGCAGAAAATTATGCCAAAATTGGCGGGATGCGTGTAAAAATGGAAGATCATTCTATCTTTGTAGCTTTTGCACCAATGGAAAATCCAAAAATTGCCATTGCTGTAATGATTGAAAATGGTGGATTCGGATCTGCGATTGCTGGACCTATTGCCAGTTTACTAATTGAAAAATACCTTCATCAAAAAATAACTAGAGTAGATCTAGAAAAAAGAGTACTTGCAACAAGTTTACAAAGCCGTTACGCTAAATTAGGGGGATTGTCAGAAGCGATAAAATTACAACTACGCATTGCTGACTCACTCCAAAAAAAGAAAACAGCAATTCCTGCAGTCAAAGCAAAAATAGACACTACAAAAACGAATAAACAAGCCATTTAACTAAAATGAAAAACCAAAGCATAGCCAATAATATTGACTGGATAAGCATTATAATCTATGCTTTATTGGTTATTTTGGGATGGCTCAACATCTATTCCTCGTCACTATCTTCCATGGAGGATACCTATGAAAAACAATTAATTTTTATTGTATTAACCATACCTTTAATATTTATTGTTTTGTCTGTTGATGGGAAATTTTACGAAAAATATGCTACAATTATATTTGGAATATCCCTGCTAACACTGGCAGGACTATTCTTATTTGGAAAAACGATTGCAGGACAGCGCTGCTGGTATGCAATAGGAAGTTTTACCATACAACCATCTGAATTTGCGAAAGCAGCAACATCATTAGCATTAGCAAAATTTCTAAGTGATACACAAATAAGTCTTAAAGAAACCAATAGGCAAATACAGGCACTTGCAATCCTTTTATTACCAGTTTTACTTATATTACCACAACCAGATCCAGGAAGTGCTTTAATTTATAGCATATTCATTATCGTTTTATATCGCGAAGGACTTCCGTCTTGGTATGTTTGGACCGGGTTTATCACCGTACTATTATTTGTTTTAACCTTAATTCTAGAACCACAATATGTAATATTATCTGCCTTACTTGTTTTAGTATTAGTGCATTTTAAATCCCGCTTAGCGGATAGAAATATAGTGGTTAGCAGTATTCTTTTAGTGCTAATATCAGGCTTTGTATTTTCTGTAGATTATATTTTTGATAACGTTTTCAAGCAACATCATAGAGACCGATTTAACATCCTACTAGGAAAATCTGTAGATATGAGTGGATCCGGATACAATACCAATCAATCCGAAATAGCTATTGGATCAGGTGGATGGTTAGGAAAAGGATTTCTCGAAGGCACACAAACCAAAGGAGGCTTTGTTCCAGAACAGCACACCGATTATATCTTTACTACAGTAGGCGAAGAATGGGGTTTTGCTGGTTCCTTAGTTGTAATGGCGCTATTTGCAGGATTGTTGCTCAGAATAATTTACTTAGCAGAACGACAAAAAACAAAATTCAGTAGGGTTTATGGTTACTGTGTTGCAGGAATTTTATTTACCCACTTCTTTGTAAATATTGCCATGGTTTCAGGCATCTTCCCTACTATTGGAGTTCCACTTCCGTTTTTCTCTTACGGAGGGTCTGGACTTTGGGGCTTTACAATTTTACTATTTATTTTTATCAAAATGGATGCAAATAAAGTAAACGAATGGTAAAAATTAACTAATGTAAATACAAATAATGTGCTTAGAATATGAACAAATACTTAATACTGAACGCTAAAAATTAAAACTAGATTACTCAAAACTCCAGTTTTTATAACTACTTCCTTTTTCTAATGTATTTTCGAGTACGTCATTCAATTTTGGAAAAAAATTAATACCCGTTACTTTTTCGATAGCATCTACCGATACCACAAATTTATATAAAGGTGCGTTACTTTCTTTATTGGGGATTAAAAACCCTATCATCTTGCAATTTTTCTCTGATTTGCTGAGCACTATTTTATAAAATAATTTAGGAACAGCCACTTTCTCTATACCAATAGTTGCCAAATTAGGTTCTAAAACACCACCTGTCACCACATAAAGACCATCATATTTAACTGCCCAATACCTCACTTTCTGCTCTAACCTATTCCATACTCCATTATTAAAATTATGCTCTTGCGGTGCAATGTTGGACGTCAAAAAAGTATCATTATATCCATTTACATCAAATTCCATATCACCTGCTGGACAAAGATGTCCTTTATCTAAAGATGACTTTTTATAATTTCTCCAATCAGCAGAGCCAGTCTTAACTTTGATGTCTTTGATAAAAAAAGGGCGTTTGAAATTATTGTTTTTAACATAGCTACTTTTCAACTCATAGGCAACCCATTCTGCTTGTTCATACTCTTCATTATAGGATAAAGAATAATACTGATGCTTTACTATTTGATTGGTGATAGATACAGGCAAAAAATCAAAAACTAACGCTCTTGTTGTTGCTCTTTCTGTTTTAGATTCGTCTAACGCGCTACTATCAATAGCGAAAGGGCGACCACTACTCACATTATCTTTTGACAGATTTGTTACTTCATCCTTTTTGCAAGAGGATACGAATAAAACAATACTGCTAAAAACAACTACGCTACCAAAAGATTTCCATTTCATGTTTGATTCTATTAATTATTTCTATTATAAATACGCATATCACATTAAGAATTACTGTCAATTTCTCAAAAACCAACCTTCAATTTCATTTTTAATACTATCAATTTACTTATTTAAAAAGTTCATATACCCTAATTTCAAAATAAAAACGCTCCATAAATTCTCAGTGAATTTATGGAGCGTTTTGCTTTACTAAATGTTATATCTTACTAAACAATGCCTATTTATGATTTAGCCAATTTATCCTTTTTAATTTTAACTGGTATATCTTTTGCCGACATTGATCTTGGTTGCAAATCATCCAAAACATTTATTGCTTCCTCCATATAAATATCTTTTGACAAAGCCTCATGCCAGCTGTCTCTTTTTTCTTTTAATGAGGCATCTTTACTCATAGCTTCCATTTCATTTGGTAAAGAAGAAAAACTCAATGTGCTTTTATAGTTTACAAGTGGTTTGTATTTTTTAGCTTTCTCTTCAATTTCAGCTTGAGCAACTTTAAATTTATCGATGTTTAGGCTATACACATTCTCTTCACTTCTACTATCAATCCATTTTGCATTTTCTTCAATTAATTGAAAGTTTGGATTAATACTAATTCTATTCTTACTATTTGTAATGGCTTGATTAAAATTAGAATTGTTATTCCAAATAGTATAATCAGTAGGGTCAATTTTATCCCAAGGCATAGCATTATCAATATCACGTTCCCCCATTTTTAAATAAGTATAACGATCTGGCATAACAATATCACTGCTTACTCCTGCTAATTGTGTAGACCCACCATTTATTCTATAAAATTTTTGAGTAGTCGTTTTAATAGCTCCAAGGTCGCCTACTGCATTGCTTCTTACAAACTGATTTAAATCAATTACATTTTGAACAGTACCTTTACCGTAAGTTTGTTTACTACCAATGATTATACCTCTTTTATAATCTTGTATAGCTGCTGCAAGAATTTCTGATGCTGATGCTGAAAAACTATTCACCATAATCACTAAAGGACCATCCCACTCAATTTTTTTGTCTCGATCATACAGAACCTCTTTTCTAATACCCGCAGATTTTATTTGAACAATAGGACCTTGTTCAATGAATAATCCAGCAATATCAACAACTGTTGACAACGATCCACCACCATCATCACGTACGTCAAGAACAATACCGTTGACTCCAGCTTTTTTCAATCGGCTCACTTCTAATGCGATATCTTTACCTGCATCTCTACCGTCTTTATTTTCAAAATCAATGTAGAATTTTGGTAAATAAATGACGCCATACTTTAATCCGTTCTTGTTTACAATACTAGACTTGGCATACGTTTCCTCAATTTCAACGATGTCTCTAATGATAGAAATAATTTTAATAGTACCATCTACTTTTTTAACTGTAAGACGCACTTCAGAACCTTTTGGTCCTTTTATTTTCTTTACAACATCATCCAGACGCATTCCAACTACATCAACTGCTTCGCTTTTGCCTTGAGCAACTTTCATAATTAAATCTCCAGCTTCTAACTCTTTTCCTCTCCAGGCTGGACCGCCAGAAATAAGTTCAGAAATCTCTGTAAGGTCATTCTTTTTTTGTAAACGAGCACCAATTCCTTCCAGTTTACCGCTAATACTTACATCGAAACGCTCTTTTTCTTCTGCTGCAAAATAATTGGTATGCGGATCAAAACGAGCGGTTATAGAATTAATATATACTGAAAACCAATCATTTCTATCTAAATCTTTGATAAAACCAAAATATTCATCAAGTGCTTTTTTAGAACTTTCTCTAGTTTCTTTTTCTAAAGCATAATAAGACTTCGTTTGATACTTTGGGTCATTTTTCTTTTTGTCTTGTTCAAGTTTTTGCTTATCAACAAGGGAAGAAAGTGTAGATAATTTAATTTGCTTGCGCCACTTATCGTTAAGCTCTGCTGCGTTTTTGGAATAAGGCGCTTTTTCGTAATCGATATTAAAACTTTCATCCACAGCATAATCAAAAGGCTTGCTTAATACACTATTGTAAATTCTAGTACTTTCTTCCATACGTTTCACCAAACGATCGTAAGTAAGATTGAAAAAACTCAAATCTTTATTCAACAACTGATTGTCTAATTGTAGTTCATATTTTGAAAATTCATCAATATCCGATTGCAAAAAGAAACGTTTAGAAGGATCTAAAGCTTGAATATAATCTTTATAAATACCTTTAGAAAAGGCATCATCAATCGTCGAGGGACTGTAATGTCCTTTCTCGATAACAAAAGTCAACAACTCTAATAGTAACTTATCTTTTTCTGGATCTGTTGTCTTTGTAGCATTCATTTTGAATGCAAATAGTGTAACCGATAGGCCTAAAACAACTAGAAGTATTTTATAATTTCTTTTCATAAAGGTAACAATAGTATTCATGAATTTTTTTATCTAAAGTACAGTAAAAACTGTGCCAACGGTGGCATAACTCGCATAAATTTTTGTTAAAGATATAAAAATGTTCTTTCCTTTTAACGTAAATAAAACAACATTAACTATTTTTATTTTTTGTTTATAAATTCAGATACATGTAGTTACATTTGTCTTACAAAAAATAAATATACTATCGCTTTTTGAACCCTAAATGATGATGAAAAACAAACCTTTAATTTTGATTACCAATGATGATGGTATAGCTGCACCAGGAATACGTGCTTTAATAGATGTTATGTCCGAAATTGGCGAAATCGTAGTGGTAGCACCAGACAAGCCACAAAGCGCTATGGGACACGCCATTACTATAAATAGTACGTTATATCTCAATAAAATCTCAAAAGAGAGTGATCCTTTTTTAGAGTACAGTTGCTCTGGAACACCGGTTGACTGTGTAAAACTTGCCGTAAATGAAATCCTAAAGCGCAAACCGGATCTTTGCGTTTCTGGTGTAAACCACGGATCCAATTCCTCTATAAATGTGATCTATTCTGGAACAATGAGCGCAGCCGTTGAAGCAGGCATAGAAGGAATTCCTGCAATTGGTTTCTCATTATTGGATTATGACTGGAATGCCGATTTTGAAACCATAAAATCTTTTATCCGAAAAATAACTTTAGAAGTTTTAGAAAACGGGCTGCCTAATGGTGTCGTTTTGAACGTGAATTTTCCTAAGTTAAAAGAATCAGAAATTAAAGGAATCCGAATTTGTCGTCAAGCGAAAGCGCTTTGGGTAGAGAAATTTGACAAGCGAAAAACACCTCAAGGAAAAGACTATTACTGGCTTGCAGGAGAATTTGTAAACCAAGACAAGGGAGAAGATACCGATGAATGGGCGCTACAAAATGATTTCATATCGGTTGTACCAGTGCAATTTGACTTGACGGCCCATCACACGATACAAGAACTTAACACTTGGAAATGGAATGAATAAAAAAGACTTGTTTTTAGGATTTATCCTCGGATTTGTTACAACCTTATTGGGAAGTTATATTTTTATAACTCTTTTCACTGACTTTACTTTTACAGCCGGAATCCAAATCATGTATTCGCAAGGAAAGCTTGGTAAAATCATAACCTTGGGAACCATTTTGACACTAATAACTTTCGGAGTTTTGCTAAAATTAAATAGAGAAACAATGGCACGAGGTGTTGTTTTAGCAGTGATAACGATGACTTTTTTAACCCTATTTATTTAAGAAATAATATAAGTTTATCTTTGCGATTGCAAAATAACGATACAAAAACAAAAACGTGACTGGTTTGTTATCCTACTCATAAATTCCTAATCAATAAAGCATGAAATATTATATTATCGCAGGTGAAGCGTCTGGAGATTTGCACGGTTCAAATTTGATGAAAGAATTATACAAAAAAGATCCCAATGCCAACATTCGATTTTGGGGTGGAGACTTGATGGAAAATGAAGGCGGCACTCTTGTTAAGCACTATCGAGAGTTGGCATTTATGGGTTTCATCGAAGTGATTTTTAATTTAAAAACTATTTTGAATAATATTACAATATGTAAAATAGACATTCTAGAGTTTCAGCCTGATGTGTTAATTTTTATTGATTATCCTGGTTTTAATATGCGCATTGCAAAATGGGCTAAAGCATTAGGAATGAAAACACATTACTATATTTCTCCGCAAATCTGGGCATGGAAAGAAAGTAGAATAAGCGCTATCAAACGGGATATTGATAAAATGTACGTGATTTTGCCTTTCGAAAAACAATTTTACGAAGACAAGCATCACTTCCCTGTTGCGTTCGTTGGACATCCGCTAATCGATGCTATTCAAAATCAGCCTGCGATCGATGCCACTACTTTTAGAAGAGAAAATCAGTTGGATCAAAAACCAATAATCGCCATTTTACCAGGAAGCCGAAAACAAGAAATTACAAAAATGCTTTCTGTAATGTTAAGCGTTGTTAATGATTTTCCTGCTTACCAATTTGTAATTGCTGGCGCTCCAAGTCAAGAATTTAATTTTTATAAAGATTTTATTTCGCAGGAAAACATAAAATTCATCTCCAATAAAACATACGATTTATTACGAAATTCAACTGCAGCATTAGTTACTTCTGGAACTGCAACTCTTGAGACGGCACTTTTTAAAGTCCCAGAAGTTGTATGTTACAAAGGCAGTTGGGCCTCCTACCAAATTGCGAAACGAATCATTACACTCAAATACATTTCATTAGTAAATTTAATAATGGATGAAGAGGTGGTCACAGAATTAATTCAAGAAGAATGCACCACAAAACGCATTAGAGAAGAATTGACAAAAATACTAGAAGTAAACCATAGGAATACGCTTTTAGAAAAATATGCGTTATTAGAAAATAAATTAGGCGGAATTGGCGCGAGTGAAAAAACAGCTGCATTAATTATTAATGATTTACAATAACAAGTTTCTATTCATCAAAAAAAACTCTTTTGAAACATTTTACAGGCTTACTACTAGTTCTTATTTTTTTCTCGGCTTGTAAATCGAGTAGTCCAATAGTCACCTCTAAAAAAACAGAACTCAAAAAAGAAAAAATAGTTAAAGGAGCCAAAAGAAAAACAAATCGGCAAGCCGAAGAACTTGTTGAAAAAGCAACTGAAAATCTAGGAGCAAAATACAAGTATGGTGGCACAACTGCTTCAGGTTTTGATTGTTCTGGTTTGGTTTACCACGTTTTCGAACTGCAAAATATAACATTGCCTCGTAACTCTTATCTGCAATCATTAGTAGGCACCGTTTTAGATCCAAATCGAGATGAAATTCAAAAAGGAGACTTAATTTTTTTTAAAACCAATAATAAATCACAAATAAACCACGTAGGAATTGTAATTAAAGCTACAGATAATGAGATTCAATTTATTCATTCCTCTACATCAAAAGGTGTAATTATTTCCTCTACAAAAGAACCGTATTACAAAAAAACTTTTGCGCAATTGAATCGAATCCTTTAAAACAAGGAAATTCATAAACCACACATAAAATACAAAGTTGTTTCTTACTAAAAATGCGTACTTTAGATACATGAAAGTACTCGATTTTCCGTTGACAAGAATAACATTAGGTTTTGTAATAGGCATCCTTTATGCCAATTACTTTCCACTACCAGACTTTGTGTATTGTTTTTTACTAGCCACATCCATAAGTGCTTTTGGAGTATTATTCTTTTTGTTTAAAACAAATAGGTGGAATACTTTTTACTTTGGTCTATGCACTTACGTGCTCTCTTTTATAATCGGAATTTCAACACAAATAATTCATACCCATCGCTACCAAAAAAGCAACTACATACACAATACTACAATATTTGAAAAACCGAGTCCCATATCCCTCATTATTCGTGAAAAACTGAAAAGTAATGCCTTTAGTGATCGCTACATAGCAGAGATTAACACTGTAGGTAAAGAAAAGCAAACGGGGAGGATTATTTTGAACATACAAAAGGACAGTTTGTGTCGAAAATTCGAAATTGGGACACCATTACTAATTAAATCTGTTTTGTCTAAAAATAGACCTCCTAACAATCCCTATCAGTTTAATTACAGCCAATATCTAGAAAATAAACAAATTTATGCGCAATTATATGCTGATGCACTTGATATAAAAATTGGTTCAGAAATTAAGAAAGATATTTGGTATTATTCCTCAAAATTAAGAGCACGAATCATTCATAATTTAGAAAAAAATAACTTCCATAAAACAGAATTAAACGTTGCATTAGCTTTAATAATGGGACAACAACAGGATATTGACCCACATATTATTCGGGATTACCAATATGCTGGAGCAGTACATATCTTATCGGTATCAGGACTACATATTGGCTTTATTTTAATTTTTGCAACTTTTATTTTAAAACCTATTCCTAATACAAAACGCGGCTCTTTTATTAAATTACTAATTATTCTGTGTTGCTTGTTCTCTTTTGGGCTTCTTGCAGGTTTAGCACCGTCCGTTGTTCGATCCGTGACTATGTTTTCATTTGTGGCCATAGGAAATCATTTACGTCGTAGCGATAATATTTACCATACTTTAATTGTCTCCATGTTATTGATTTTGCTTTTCGAACCATCGTTCCTTTTTGATGTGGGTTTTCAATTAAGCTATTTGGCCTTGTTCTTTATCATTTGGCTGCAACCGCTATTAGCCTCGATTTGGACGCCCCAACATAAAATTACAAAATACATTTGGGATATTCTTACCGTTTCATTTGCAGCACAATTAGGAACACTACCGCTAAGTATTTATTACTTTCATCAATTTCCCGGACTATTTTTTATCACCAACCTCGTGGTAATTCCGCTATTAAGTATTATTATGATTTTGGGTGTTGTAGTGATGACTTTAGCAGCGTTAAACAGCATTCCTTTGTTCCTCTCTCAATTATTAGAACAAAGCATATTTTACTTGAATAAAATTATCAATTCAATTGCATCTTTTGAACAATTTATAATTCATGATATCCCTTTGCATTATTCTGTGATGATGAGCAGTTACTTTGTCATTACAACTGCTATCGTTTGGATAAAAAAACCCACTTTTAACAAACTAGCGTTAATGCTAATTGCTATCATTACAGTACAAATATGTTGCTTAGGCAAGCAATGGAAAACTCAAAACGAACAAGAATTGATTGTTTTTAATGTAAAGAAGAACACAATTCTCACAGAAAGAAATGGACAAAATATAACGGTTTATGCTACTGATAGCATCTTACAAAACATTCAAAAAAACAACACAATAACCTCCTACCGTATAGGCAGTTTAAGTGCTATTGAAACGAAGAAAAAATTACAAAACTTTTTTTATTTTAACGAAAAAAGGATTTTCATTATTGACAGTTCAGGCATTTATCCAAAAAACATCAAACCAGATGTTATCATCTTAACCCATTCTACTAGAATAAATGTAGATCGTTTAATAATGACCCTACAGCCAAAAATAATTGTCGCTGATGCATCCAATTACAAAACCATTCAAAAAGTATGGAAGTCAAGTTGCGAGAAAAAGAAAATCCCTTTTCACGCAACTGTTGAAAAGGGATTTTATAAATTACAGTAAAAACTATTCTTCAACAGGTCCGGCCAAAACTATTTTTGCATTAGCAATCCAAGATTTAACACCTTCAGGTTTAACCCCAATTTTACCTATTAATTCGTAATTAATTTTTTCCTTTCTAATTTTTGCCTTAGCAAAGCATATTGTAGGCAATTCCTGTACTCCAAAAGCTTTTTTTAATGACGAACTACGTTCTAAAGATCCATTGGATTCGTCATCTGTTAAATCTAATTTTACTGCAACCACATTATCTCTAGCCCAAATAGCAAAATCTAATGTATTAAAAATTTGAGCAAACAATGGGCTTTTGCTGGAATTAGCATCTGTAAAGATCAAGAGCATAGGCTTGTTCTCTTTATTACTAATTGAAATAGCACTATCAACATCAGTAATCCAGTTAAAAACTTGAGCGTTAGAATTAAAAAAAATAAGTAATAAAAAAGGCAATAGTAGTTTAGTAGTCATAAGGGGTTGTTTTGGAATATTTTTCTAAAAATAACAAAAAACAAACACACCTGACAAGTATAATACAAAAACCTTCCATATAATTTAAAAAATTAAGTAAATACTACTTTTATTTTTTAAGAAAGCCGTTGACAACAGCCAACCAAGCAATGGGCCCGCCAGCTACATAACCGGTCCTTCCAATGCCTTCAAAATTAACTTTGCCCTCTTTGGTCGTAGCATTTGCCAATATAATGGTTGGAAACCCTTGAATTCCAAAAGCCATTTGTAATTCTTCATTTTGCTTTTTAATCTCAGGAGTTTGTGGCGCTCTACTAGGATAATCCAACTCTACTAAAACCACATTTTCCTTTGCCCAAGTAGCAAATTCTGGTGTTTTTAAAACCTCTTTTTGCAAACGAATACACCATCCGCACCAATCACTACCCGTAAAAAATAACAATAGCGGTTTCTTGGTTTCATTCGAAATTGCCATTGCCTTAGTGACATTGATTTCCCAAACTAATTCTTGTGCTTCGGCGGCAAACGAGCCTGCAAACAATAACAAAGCAACTATTATTTTCTTCATATTTATAATTTTATTGATTCAAAATCAAAAATGGTGCCTAAAATTTATCGAACACCGTGCATCAATTTTTTAATAACCGGAGTCATCGCAACAGAGAATAAAGCAACTACAATAGAAATGATGGTCAACATCCAAAAGAAGTAACTCAATCCGTGTTCATTGGCAATTTTATCAATATTTTCTCCAAACATACCTGCTCCTTTCATACCGATTGCTACAGCTAAGTACCAAACACCAAACATAAATGCAATCATACGAGCCGGAACTAATTTACTCACATAAGATAATCCAACTGGAGATATACACAATTCAGCCATTGTATGAAACAGGTACACTAGAATCAACCAAATCATACTTACAGAAGCAGTTTTCGCACCAGCTTCAATTCCGCTTGCACCAAAAGCAACACAAGCCATTCCAAGCGCTAATAACCCCATTCCAATTCCGTATTTTAAATTGGCTGAAGGATTGTATTTACTCTCCCACCATTTAGAAAATAACGGCGCTAAAGAAATAATAAATAAAGAGTTTAAAGTAGAAAACCAAGTAGCAGGAACTTCGGTCAATGCCGTTGTTACTTTATCAATTTTAAGTGCTTGCAACGTCTCATCAGACAAAGTTAAATATCCTGCCGTGTAATAATCTTTGGCTAACATCCAGATTGCAATTGCCCAAATTATAACAAAACTGATGCTCAAAATAATATTGGCAACAGCGTACAACTTGAAAGTTTGCTTGAATAATAATATTAATACCCAAGTAATAATTACTAATGGTAAAATCGTAATCAAAGAATTCATTACTAAAAAAACTACACTCCAATTACCCGTTAAAACACGATCTGTATAATCACTCGCAAAAATGGTTAAACTGTTTGGCGATTGTTCAAATATAGCCCAAAAGAAAATAGTCAAGAAAGCAAAAAATGTCACCGCAATTAATTTTTCTTTAGTGATTTTTGAGTATTGAGTAAAGCGATAAATTAAAAGAAGAATAAATACTACCAGTGCTGAAAGAATAGCAATAGCGTTACCGTTTTCGCCAAGGAATGCAAAAACATTTACTTTACCACCTGATATTTTTGAAGCAGGATCGTTCAATAACCATAACAAAGCTAAAATAGAAGAGAAAGCAATTGCTGCTAATTGTATAGGAGAAAAAGGATTTCTTTTATCGGTATCCAAAGCTTCTGCTTTTGCTTTACTTTCTTTATTGGGTTTCAAACCAATATCTCCAAAGATGTTCTGAGACAACCAAAATTGCAACATTCCAAAAAACATAAAGATTCCGGCTAAACCAAACCCGTATGTCCATCCTACTTTTTCACCTAAATAACCGCATAATAAAATCCCAAAGAACGCTCCAGCATTTACACCCATATAAAACAATGTATACGCACCATCTTTCTTTTCAGGACGATCTTTGTACATTTCAGATACAATAGAGGTCATATTTGGTTTGAAAAAACCATTTCCAAAAACCAATAATACCAATCCTAGATAAATAGAAAATTCTGTTTCAACAGCCATAGCAGCATGACCTAAAGTCATCAAACTTGCACCCACAACTACTGCCCATCTAAAACCAATTACTTTATCTGCAAAATAACCACCCAACATAGTAGATAAATAAACCAAACCTACATACGATCCAAATAATGCAGAAGCATTTTCACGAGTCCATTCCCAACCACCATCTGTAAAGGAAGCGGTTAAAAATAATATCAATAAAGAACGCATTCCGTAGAATGAAAAACGTTCCCACATCTCTGTGAAAAACAAAACGAATAATCCCGCTGGATGTCCTAAAACGGTACTTTTAAAAAATTGATCTGTAGTATTTTGACTCATGTTATTAATTGTTTAATTCTTTATCTACTCCGTGCATTAATTTTTTTATTATTGGCGAAAGTACTAACAGTAGCACTCCGAAACCAAGTCCTGTGTAAAATAAATATTCAAAAAGGACTAAGTAACTCTGTTTTGCTAAATTCAAATCTGGCGCTGTACCATTTGAAGTATCGACAGAAGCTATATTTGCTAAAATAGAAGCAATAAATTCTGAACTGGCTGTTGCCAAAAACCAAACGCCCATCATAAACCCAACAATTTTTGTTGGAGATAATTTAGTTACTGCAGAAAGTCCTACTGGCGATAAACTCAGCTCTCCACAAGTATGTAAAAAATAGGCTAATATCAACCAAATAGCAGCTACTTTACCAGTACCAGAAAGATTTATTCCCATGACTAACGCTCCAAAACCTAAACCGACTAAAGCTAATGCTAAAGCAAATTTTACGGCTGTATTAGGATTATATTTTCCCAAATTAGGCCATATCCAAGCGAAAACGGGTGCCAATAAAATAATAAATAAGGCATTAAAACTTAAGAACTGTCCAGCAGAAACTTCATAACCAAAAATAGTTCTATCTAAAATTCTATCCGCAAATAAATTCATAGAGGTATACGCTTGTTCAAACAATGCCCAGAAGACAATCGTAAATACAATCAAAATGGTTAGAGCTATCAATTGATGACGTGCTTTACCATCTAAATGCGTTATAGCATAATAAACAATATATACAAAAGAAATCCCACCTGCAATTTTTAAAGCCCAAGAAACCGCATCGTGATTTTGAACCATTTGCCAAAACAATACTGTAGACAAAACACTTCCCGCATAAATTAACCATTCATTCTTAAGTCCGAATGATTTTATCTCTAAAAACGAAGCGTTGTTCGATTCTCCTTTGCCCATTAATAATTTCCTTCCGGAAATAAAAGTCAATAATCCAAAAAACATTCCGACACCTGCAGCACCAAAACCATAACTCCAACCATATTTTTCACCAAGCCAAACACAAATTAGCGTAGCCAAAAATGAACCTAAGTTGATTCCCATGTAAAACAATGTAAATCCAGAATCTCTTCTTTTATCTCCTGTTTCGTAGAGCTCGCCTACTAATGACGAGATGTTTGCTTTAAGAAAACCAACACCAACAATTATTAACGACAAAGAAAAGTAGAATATCTGCAAGGCCGTATTGTCTCGTGTGATCTCGCCAGTCATGGATTGTGCGGCGGCATTCCCTTCATAAGCCATTCCTAAATGACCTAATACAAGCATTATGCCTCCAAAAACAATTGCTTTTCTAAATCCCAAATACCTGTCGGCTATAAAACCTCCTATTACGGGAACAGCGTACACTAAAGCTGCGTAACTACCAATTAATAAATTCCCCGAAGTATCTGAAAACAAATGGTACTTTGTCAGATAAAAAATCAACAAGGCTTTCATTCCATAAAAGGAGAAACGTTCCCACATTTCGGTAAAAAACAGTATAAAAAGCGCTTTTGGATGTCCAAAAAATTCTTCCTTATTCAATGCATCGTTCGTCATAAAGCGCCGTTATAAATTTTCTTTAATAAAATTAGTCATTTTTGTGTACAATTGAATTCTAGTTTTTCCACCATAAATACCGTGATTATTGTCTGGATAAATTTGCGAATCAAATTGTTTATTGGCTTGAATCAAGGCTTCCATCATTTGCATGGAATTTTGAACATGTACATTATCATCTCCTGAGCCGTGAATCAAAAGAAATTTTCCTTTGAGTTTATTTACATGATTTATTGGTGAATTGTCATCATAACCGTTTGCATTTTCTTGTGGTGTCTGCATGTAACGTTCCGTGTATACACTATCATAAAAACGCCAGTTGGTAACGGGAGCTACTGCAATTGCCATTTTAAAAACATCACTCCCTTTCAAAATACAATTAGACGACATAAATCCTCCATACGACCAGCCAAATATACCAATTCTAGATTTGTCTATAAATGAGTAATTGCCTATTACTTTAGCAGCGTCAATTTGATCCTCTACTTCGAATTTTCCTAACTGCAATTGCGTTACTTTCTTAAACGCAGCTCCTTTAAAACCGGTTCCGCGTCCGTCAACACAAGCCACAATATATCCTTGTTGTGATAACATCATAAACCAGTAATCATCTGTACTATTCCATTCGTTGTTCACTTGTTGTGAACCTGGACCTGAATATTGGTACATGAAAACAGGATATTTTTTAGTAGGATCAAAATCTTTAGGTTTAATCATCCAAGCATTCAATTCATTTCCTTTTTCTGTTTTTAAAACAAAAAATTCTTTAGAAGGCAAATTATATCCTTTCAACTTTACTGCTAATGCTTCATTGTTTTCAATAATCTGAACTTGTTTACCCGCTTTGGCTTCGTTCAAAGTGTAGGTTGTAGGTTGCGAAGCACTAGAAAAAGTATTGATGTAGTATTGAAAATTAGGACTAAAAGTCGCTGCATTTGTTCCTATATTTTGAGACAAACGAATTTTATTTTTTCCGTCTAGGCCTACTCTGTAGACGTCTCTATTAATAGAACCATTTTCTACAGATTGATAAAAAACTGTATTTGTCTTTTCATCTAAACCATAGTATTTTGTTACTTCCCAGGCACCTTTGGTCAGTTGGTTTTTCAGTTTTCCATTTTTATCGTATAAATAAATATGATTGAAACCATCTTTTTCAGAAGTCCAAATAAAACTGTTGTCTTTTAAAAATGTTAAATTATCAGTTACATCAACGTATGCTTTATCTTTTTCATTTAAAACTACTTTCACAGCACCTGAATTCCCATCAATAAAAACGAGGTCTAAATTATCTTGGTGACGATTCAAAACTTGAGCTGATAACGTATTGGCATCGTTCGTCCATTTTAATCTGGCGATGTAAAAATCATTGTAATTTCCTAGATTTATGTTTTTCACTGCATTCGAACTTATATCATAAACATGCAACGATACTACTGCGTTCTTTTCACCCGCTTTAGGATATTTAAATGTTTGCATTGCAGGATACAAGTCTTTACCAAACATGGACATCGAAAATTCAGGAACCTGACTTTCATCAAAACGAATGTAGGCTATTTTCTTACTATCAGCACTCCAATCAAATGCTTTTACAAAAGCAAATTCTTCTTCATAAACCCAATCCGTGATACCATTGATAATGCTGTTTTTTTGTCCGTCTCTAGTTATTGGAGTCGATGTTGTTGTAGTTACATCATATACAAACAGATTATTTTCTTTGGAATACGCTATTTTTTTTCCATCAGGAGAAAAAGTTGGTTCTTGCACTTGAAAATCGAATAATTTCTTTAGTTTTTTATTGGCGATATCGTACAAATAATAATCTGCAGTAAAGGAGTGGCGAAAGATTTGATTGGTGTTGCAAGCAATTAAAATCAATTTTTCAGTAGCATCAAACGTATAACTATCAATCCCCTGTGCCAACTCTTTGTGTGCCTTCGTATCAATTAGTGTTGCTACTTTTTTTAAGGTTGCAAAATCATACAAATCAATCTGCATGCTTCTACTCTGTCTGTCTGCATTTAAGACCGTGTATTGATTTGTATTTATCAAGGACTGTAATTCATCCATGCCCTTTGCACGAAATGTACCGTTATACATTTCATCAATTGTGATTTTTTGTTGACCCACAACCGTAAAACATAAGAACAAAAATAAAGTTATAATTTTTTTAGAATGCATGATAAATATTTAAAGATAAAAACCATCAATTTTAGTGAAAAAATTACAATTAATGGTCATTTAATATGTTAAATGTAAAAAGTATCATTTACAACAACCTAGAGCTACGATAAATTTGATTGTAAATAAAAGGGCTAAAACCGTATATTTGCAACCAGTTATACCATAATCAATTGAGAATGAACAAGGCTATTAGCGGATTTTCTAAATTATCCAAAGAAGAAAAAATAAAATGGATTGCCAATGAATATTTTTCAACACCTACGGATGCCGTTGCCTTGCTGAAAAACTACTGGAATTCTGACGAAAAACTACAGCAACTACACGATGAATTCATCGAAAATACTATCACTAATTTCTACATTCCGCTTGGTGTTGCCCCTAATTTTCTCATTAACGGAAAATACAGCACCATTCCCATGGCCATTGAAGAAAGCTCAGTGGTTGCAGCTGCCTCAAAAGCAGCTAAATTTTGGTCTACTCGTGGCGGCTTTAAGGCTACCGTCATTAATACTGAAAAAATAGGGCAGGTTCATTTTATCTACAAGGGAGATGTTTCCAAATTAAACTTGTTTTTTGCTCAACACAAAAACAAATTTTTCTCAGAAACTGAATCGATTACCACAAATATGCAAAAACGCGGTGGTGGAATTTTAGACATTATTCTAAAAGACAAAACCGATTTGTTGCCTAATTATTTTCAGCTACATGCTACTTTTGAAACCAAAGACAGCATGGGTGCCAATTTCATCAATTCGTGTTTGGAACAATTTTCTAAAACATTAAAAACAGAAGCACACAATTATACGTTGTTCACAGAAACGGAAAAAGAGATTGAAGTTGTGATGAGTATTCTATCTAATTATGTTCCAAATTGCATCGTAAGAGCAGAAGTATCATGTGCAGTAGCTGACTTGGAAGATAAAAACATTTTACATCCACAGGAATTTGCCGAGAAATTTGTACAAGCCGTTCAAATCGCCGAAGTCGAGCCGTATCGTGCTGTAACACATAATAAAGGAATTATGAATGGTGTAGATGCCGTTGTATTGGCTACGGGTAATGATTTCCGCGCTGTCGAAGCCGGAATACACGCCTATGCCTCTAGAAATGGAAAATACTCGAGTCTTTCTCATGCCAAAATCGAAAATGATACTTTTACTTTTTGGATGGAAATTCCTTTAGCGTTAGGAACTGTCGGCGGGTTAACCTCGTTGCATCCATTAGTAAAATTATCATTGGAAATGCTGGAAAAACCATCTGCCAAAGAATTAATGCAGTTTGTAGCTGTGGCCGGATTAGCACAGAATTTTGCAGCTTTACGCTCTTTGACGACTACTGGAATTCAGGAAGGACACATGAAAATGCATTTGAACAACATTATCAATCAGTTTGAAGCCACTGATTCAGAACGCCTAATGATTCAGAAACATTTCAAGAAAAATCCCGTAACGCACAATGCCGTGGTCACATATATTGAAAGTTTAAGAAAATAATTTTATCTCGAATCAACAAAAAATAAGATTGCTTCGTTCCTCGCAAAGACAATGAAAAAAAAATTCTACAGCAACGGCAAACTTTTAATCACGGGAGAATATCTTGTTCTTGATGGCGCCAAAGCTTTTGCATTACCAACAAAAAAAGGTCAAAATCTCATCATTGAAAATGGAAATAACAACGAAATCATCTGGAAAAGTTATGATGCCGATGGCAGTATTTGGTTTAAAGACACCCTTTCATTTGCTGCTATTTCTAGCGGAATAACAGATGAAAATGAGTCGGTAAAAGCTACATTGATTACCATTTTACACGAGGCATACAAACTAAATCCAGATTTTATTTCAAATTCAAACGGTTATAATATAACGACAGAACTTGGGTTTCCTAAAAGCTGGGGACTAGGAACGTCATCTACGTTGATAAACAATATTGCGCAGTGGCTGCAAATTGATGCCTTTACGTTGCTTAAAAACAGTTTTGGCGGTAGCGGTTATGACATCGCCTGCGCACAAAATGACACTCCTATTGTATACCATTTGGATCAAGGCGTTCCTACTATTGAACAAGTTACTTTTAACCCTCCATTTACAAATCATTTATACTTTGTATACCTAAATAAAAAACAAAGTAGCAAAAATGCTATTGCTGCATACGAGGTGAATAAAAAAAATAGTTTGGCTAAAACCATTAGTAACAATAACGCTTTAACCGCGCAAGTTCTAGAGGCTAACACCATCCAATCATTTGCGACAGCACTGCAAAAACATGAGATTGCAATGAGCATCCTATTAGAAACAGCAACCATCAAAGAATCACTGTTTCCTGATTTTGATGGCATAATTAAAAGTCTTGGTGCTTGGGGTGGCGATTTTGTAATGGCAGTATCAGAGCAAAACCGAACCACTTATTTTAAAGCAAAAGGATATGACATTATAATTCCTTATGATGAAATGATTTTAAAATAATTTCTTTAAATCTCTATGACTTAAAATAATAAACTCCAACAATCTGACTTTGTCAAAATTATTGGAGTTATCAATTTTATTATAGAAATAAGTCAAAATCAAAATGAATATCCTAATCTTAAATGTAAATCTGCAGCAGTTTCCCACTGTTCAAAATCTATCAAATAACGTTTTCCGATTCCAAGACCAACTTCGTAATTAAATTTACTCTTGGCAATTGAACGTCTTATACCCCATTTAGGAATGAACGAAATTTGCTCTGCAACACTTAGGTTGTCTGTAGTTGAAATAACAAACCAATCAGGATTGTACTTTATACCAATAGTTATAAAGTTAGCGCTATTCTTTTTTACATATTTACTTTTAGACTCTCTTGTCTTGATGTTGTAATACCACCTTGGCTCAACAGAAAGGACTGGAGAAAAGCCCACAATTGTGCTTCCTACTAAAGAACCTCCACGGATACCAGTATCAAATCCAACTTCCGCTCTTAAAGCCAGCTCATTAGATAATCTTGACTCATGATTGATCCAAGCTCCAAGAAATCCAGATTGTAGATTAAAAACTGATTTTTCTACCCCACTTGTCTGAGCGTTAGATATAAAACCAAAATACATAACGATAATTACAAAAAATTTTTTTTTCATTTTTTTTATTTAATTAAAAATTAATCCGAAAGACAATCCGTAGCCATTCACAGTATAATACCCTTTTTGAACAAAATCTTTTGTTTCCAGCTGACGCGATTTGCTAAATACGTCAACATACATTGTTTTATGCTCAGTCTGTTTTATAACTACACCTACTCCTAACTTTGAATTAGATATACTATTTACTGAGGAATTTGACCATCTAACATTACGACCACTTTGTATGTACACAAAAAAACCATCTTGTCCAGTCCTATTTGAAAAAATTCGAAAATCAAAGAAATAAGGATTGGATAAAATATTCTCATTCAAATTTAAATCTATAGCAATACCGCCAGAAATTGAAACTAATTCAAAAAACTTAATTCCATGAATAGTATTTATATCAAAACCAACACTTGTACCGTTATGTTTCATTTTATCGGTTCTGAAATAGTAATTATCATGATTTTTAGCCAGCGAAAACGATGACATATTTAAATATTCAATTACATTTCTCTTCTTGCTTTGTTGTGAAAATACAAGAAAAGAATTGACCGTTATTATCACAAAACAAAATTTAATGCTTTTAATCAATACCATCGCTAAATTTACTTCCATGCCAATTATTCCCTCTTCTAACGGCACCAATTATTTTTACTCTATAATTTGTAGGTTTTACCAAAACACCGCAGCTCGTCTCTGGTTTAATATTCCAATCATCAATACCACCACTAAGACAAAGTTGAACTCCCCAATCAAAAGTTTGCTTTCTGACACCTACATTAAATCCCGTCGAATTTACAGATTTTTGAATAATCATTTTACCATTTAGCGGATATTTAACAACAAATGTTCTATTATCTGGTACAACTATTGATGAACCAAAGGCACTTTGTAATTGACCCTTAACTGTAGAAAAGAGACCGTTATAAAAATAAGAATTAAGCTTAGTAGCATTTAAGTTACTATCTATACCTTTTTGAATTTTTTCATCTAACCATGTATCTCCACTACCAAAAAACTCAAATGTAAGACCGCTACCAGTATTTTGAAAAACTTGGGGTAAAGACGTTTGATTAATATAAGATACTAAAGGAGCTCCCCACTGATTACTGAAATTAATCGTGTTAGGTCCTGAAAAGAAAGCTTTTTGATTATTCATAAAATATGAGCGTTCTTTGGTAAGATTAGTCACAGCATTATTGCCTAATAAAGCATCTAAATTGTACTCAAATTGCGCTGCTTCTACTACTAGACGTACTTCATCGGCTGCTTCAACTCGCCACAAACCAGTCCATCCTCTATACTGATTGACACATTTTACTCCTAAATGATAAACCAATAAATAATTATAATTAAATGCTTTTGTTTTCACACGCCTTCTATCCTCATAATGATCAATACAAACATTATTATCACCAAATAAACTACCAAAGAGACCACTTCGAGGATCACAACTTATAAGATTAGAAATAAATGAATTGTAACTTGGATCTGATGAAACAGCTGATCCTGGTGTGACGTTATAATTACCAGAAGCGACAGTATTGGAAGAATTTATTTGTACGTTAAAATATGACAAATCTGAATTAATTTGTGTTACGCCTGAATCGGGAAACTCATTAGAAATCATTATTTGTGAAGACACCGCCGTTTCAAACATGAGATCATTTGATATATTATTAAATTCTAAATAATCTTCTAATACTGTATATTTATCTTCATTAACTATAAACAATCCAACATCAGTATATTTAAAAATTTCATTCCCAACTTGAATTTCGCCATTAGAGTTTAGAAATGCGGCAAAAGTATCATCACCTATAACATCCTCCAAATCATCAAGATAATTCAAAACATCATTTTCATTATATAATGATCGAAGATTTTTCTTTGATTTTGATAATTTTGATAAATAAGTATTTTCTCGAAGCCTTTCAGTGTAATACTTATAAATACGTTCATCATTATCAGCGGTAACTACTGGCCTTAATGAATGAAATCCTTTATCAATAAAAGGATCAATTAATCGACTTACACTTTCGTCAGATGCATTTGCATATTTACTATAAATGCTAGTCAATAACTCCTTATTTAAAAAAAATAAACGTCCATTTTTTACCCCTACATTAAAATCTAGACTTTTATTGTCTTTAATTTGGTCAACATCTTCATTAGCACATGAGATCATAAAAAAACAGAGCACTAAAGATATTGCGATTTTTGCTATGTTTTGTTTTGTTTTGTTTTGTTTTCATTCGTTTGATGAGATTAATTTAACATTGTATGCAAATATAAACTAAATAAAGACTAGAATAAAATTACTACAAAAAGTTATTAACAATTATAGTCACTACTAATAAAATTTACTGCTAATTTTTATTACAAAAAATCCCGATACATTTAAATGCATCGGGATTTCTATTTGAATTAATCACCTCCTAAAAAAATTAGTAACTAAAATCTATTCTGTTATCTTCAATTTTAGCGTTAGCTTTCAATGCAGGAATTACTCTGTTTGCATCAGAAGCACTTTGCGCTTTCAATTTCGTTACATAAGCAGCGTGGCTTTTTAAAACTGGCGCTTTTACAGTACTCACGTTTTTTACAACATAAACACCGCTGTTTCCTTCGATTGGTGCAGATAATTTATTAGCCTGAAGTGCAAATGCGCTCCCCACTACTTTTGCCTCTGGACCTACATTAGGTAACATGGTATTTTCCATTGTTAAATCTGTAGCTTGCTGAACCGTTCCACCCACTGCTTTCGCAATTACTTCTAATGATGAACCTGTCATTTTAGCTTTGATCAACTCTGCTTTTTTCTTGTTTTTAAGGATAGACTCCACATAAGGACGAACAACAGAAACTGCCACTAATCCAGAATTGTCAATGCTTTTCAATTTAGCAATTACGTGACCAATATTAGCCACCTCAAATCTTTTTACCGATCCAATTTTTACGTCCTTTTCAAAAGCCCATCTTACAATAGTTCTTTGTTTCCCTAATGTTCCGAAGTTCTCATCCATTCCTTTTACAGAAACGGCTGGAGCAACAGTAAGTCCCATTCCTTTTGCTACTTTATTAAAATCTTTATCTGCGGCATCCATTTCTAGCTTAGTTGCTTGCGTAAAAATTTTATCAGAAGTTGCTTCTGACGCTTCGATTTTTTGAGCTACGGTAGCCAAACGGATTCCGTCTTGCTTGTCAGTGATTTTAATAATATGAAAACCGAAAGCAGTTTCTACTAAACCAACTTTACCAATACCATTACTAAATACGAAATCATTAAAAGGTTTTGGCAATTGGTTTGGACCAAAATATCCTAAATCACCACCTTGTTGCGCTGTCTGATCTTCAGAATTAGTAAAAGCCAACATCATGAAACTATCTGGATTAGCATTTACTTGTGCCAAAATACCTTCAGCTTTAGCTTTAGCTTCCTCTTTCGTTCTTTTTTCTTTTTGATTTTGAGCTTGAGAACCTTCATAACCTATTACAATGTGACTTGCTTTTGAATTAACACCAGATTTCATAGCTAAAGATTTAGAAATACAGTAGTATTTTCCAAATATATACGGACCATAAACAGCACCTGCAGGAAGGTTAAACAACTTATCTGCATCTACAGCAGGTAAATCTTTCTTAGCAATATAAGTTGAATCGTAAGGAACATCTGAATTAGAGTTCACAAAATCAATAGTGTTTGCAGTACTTCTAAATCCTGGCAACGTATCGTTTTTACCTGTAGCTTGGTTGTAAACCACACTTCCAGACAACAATGAATTTATTTTTGTTTTAACTTCTGTTTCATCAGCAGGCGAAGCTTTATCTTCGATCAAAACATATTCTACTTCACGAGACTCCTCTGCTTTGTATTTTTTTTCATTTTTCTTCATGAAATCAACAATCTCAGCATCTGTGATTTTTACATCACTGTCCTTAATTGTAGAGTATAAACCTGCTACATATGCAAAGTTCACTTTGTTTGATTCCATTTCGTATTTAAACTTTCCTTCGCTTTCAGTTGTGTATACACCGGCTTTGATCATGGTAGTATACATTTGGTATTTTGCGTTCAAGTCGGCATCCTTTTCTCTATCTTTTAAGAATTGAGCTTGAGCAGGGTTTGCCTTGAAATATTCTTTGAATTTTACAACATCAAATACACCTGCAGCATTTAAAAATAATGGATTTCCTCCAATGTTTTGATCCGCTTTCAAAACTTCTAATAAGTGCTTTTCACCTACTCTAAGTCCTAGTTTTTCAAATTCAGTTGTTAGTAAAGCCACAGAAACTTCTTGCTCCCAAACTCTGTTTGCTGCCTCCGTTGAAGTAATACCCTGCCCACTTTTTTCTACATTACTTACTTTCACTCTAAAATCTTCAAAAGAAATATCTTTTCCATCAATGCTTCCTACATCTTTTGATGTACTATTGAAACCACCGCTATTAAAAATATCACCTATGATAAAAGCTAATAAACAAAACCCAATAACGAGTATGAGAAGAAGTGAACGTTGTCTAATTTTTTGTAAAACTGCCATTTTTTTGTTGTTAATTTTTATAATCAGTTTGCGAAAATACAATTATCTAATTAATAATTATACTAGTAGCGTTTTATTTTGCAAGAAATTTTATTTTCCTAAAAAAAATCACTCTTGCCGTGTCATTTTTACTAATTCTATTTTCTTATTTGTGGCCTCTTCAATGATAAAATGATAGCTACCAATGGTAATCACCTCTCCTTTTTGAGGAATTTCTTTTGTGAAATCGACAATAAAACCCCCGAGTGTCCCATAGGAATCACTTTCTGGTATAGCAAATTTGTAGGTATTGTTTAAATATTCAACATCAAATCGAGTAGAAAAAATAAAAACCCCATCACCCAAGTCTTTTTCTATCAGCTCTTCATTTGAATCGTGCTCGTCTTCTATTTCCCCAAAAAGCTCCTCTACGATGTCCTCAATAGTTATAATTCCTGAGGTTCCGCCATATTCGTCTATAACTACTGCTACGCTTTTACGTTTCTTAGTTAGCAAATTCATAGCATCCTTTATAAAAATAGTTTCAGGAACAAACTCAACCGAAATCACCACCTCTTTAATATTTCTTGGCTTTTTAAACAAATCAAATGAATGCACATACCCAATAATATCATCTAGCGAATTTTGATACACTACTATTTTTGAATAGCCTGTCTCGATAAACAATTCTTTAAGATTTTCAATAGAATCAAATAGATCAACAGCAATAATCTCAGTACGCGGACTCATTACATCTCTCGCTTTTACACCTGAAAACTCTAGTGCGTTTTGAAACATTTGTATTTCAGAGTCTACCATTTCATTATCCTCCACGCTACTCATTTGCTCGGTAATGTAATTCCCTAGCTCGATTTTACTAAAATACAACTGAATTGTATCTCCATCTGTTTTAAAGAATTTGCGTAAGACAAAATCTGAAACCCCGATATAAAAGGCCGCTATCAAATAGAAAAACTTGTAAAATACAAATGCTGGGACAGCAAAAATCTTAATCAAAGAATTGGCATAAATTTGAAAAAAAACTTTGGGAAGAAACTCTGCAGTAATTAAAATTACGAATGTCGAAATCACGATTTGCAACAGCAGAATAAACCTATTAGAAAAATGAAATGACAAATCCCCCAACCACAGCAGCACAAGTTTGCCTATAAAAAAGCCATAGACCGCTGTAGCCATGGTATTACCAATAAGCATTGTAACGATGAAATTAGTTGGTTTTTCTGTAAGCTTTGTCAGAATTTTTGAAACGAAATTATCTTGTTTTTTTTCAATCTCAAGATAAATTTTATTGGAAGAGACAAAGGCTATCTCCATTCCTGAAAAAAAAGCACTTAGTATTAGACACAATATGATAATACTAATTTCCATTTACTAGGATTTTTTGTTTCGATCCTCAAATTTTTTGGCAAATTTACGTCTAAAGAAAAACATAAAAATAGCCAATCCTGCAATCATGAAACTCAACCAAAAGGTTCCTGAGGGATCACTTAATTTAGTAATTCCGTCGTAAATAAAATACGCTCCAAAAACCAGGTAAACGTATTGTGTATATTTTAAGTAGTTCATATTGTTTTGATATTAATCGGCAGATTGTATTTCGCCAGTTATTTTTTGGGAATTTATCACTTTAAAGTCTTTGCTAAAATCGATTCCTTGCCCATTGGAAGTTCCCTTTGGATCTGATAATTTAAATTTTCTTTCTGTAAAAAACCATTCGTTTTTTTGATCAAAATACAATTGCTCCGTCTCTAAGGTTTTCCCATCTTCAGTAGAAATTTTTACTTTCCCTTGCAAATCAATAATGTTGGTTCCTTTGTAGGAAATCGCATAATTGGATTTTATGAATGTTTTCATTGCCTTTTTATCAAATAAAGTGACGTCAATCCCTTTTGGAAATTCAGTAAAAGGAAAATCAACACTGGTGTAATCTAACATTTTAGAACTAACTAAAATGGCTGTAATTCTGCCTGAGTCGGTATACTTTAAATTTACCATATCTGCATCACTACCAGGAACAAATTCAGAGAAGTTAATTTTTTGAATTTCCTTAAAATTACTTTCGCACCCAAAAAACAGTGTCACGGCAAATACCGTGACAACTAATTTGATATACTTTTTTTGGACTAAAGTCATACGCTATACTTTGCATAGACAACTGGCACTGCTACCAATCCTTGTTGTTAGTTGAATTTTCGTTTTTCAAACCATTTGTCGTTAAGTGAGAAACTCACACTTAAATTTGCATAGTTTTCCTGAACAAGAGCTGCTTTTGTGGTCCCTTTTTTTCCTAGTTCGAAACCAAAATTTACATTCGAAAACGTCCCTGTTATTGGCAATCCTAAACCAAAAGTCAGTCCCATATCATTGATAGACTCATTGTTGATCACTAATCCTGTTTTTTCATATTTAAGACCAGCTCTGTAAACAATTCTTTTAGCATAACTCGTAAACGAATTATAATTCGGAATAAAATAACCTCCTAAGCTTACGCTACCGTATTTACCATAGCCCACATTAGCCTGATCGTTATAATTATTTGCTTGACCTGAAGTTTTGCCGTAAGCAATTTTCCCTCCTACAAGCCACTTTCGAGCTTCTCCTATTCCTCCACTCAAGGCTATTTTACTTGGCATGGTTAGACTAACTTCTGACTTTACATCATCCAAAGCATCAACAACTCCCAAATCAAAATTCGAATTAAAAACTACTGTAGCAATATTTCGAGTATTTTTAGAATTTAAAGTGCTTTCTAGCGAATACGTTAAACTACTAAAAATTGATATTTTTTTATAAACCCTGGTTTGATACATCATTCCAAAATTAAAATTTACTCCTGATAAATCCGCTGAATTCAATTCGCGTGTCCCTACTGGAACTCCGTTAATATACTCAAAGCTTGTACTTTCGATTTTTCCAAAATTATAATTTGCATCCGCACCAACACTTAAGTTACGATTTATTTGATATCCAACACCCAAAAATGCTTTGTTTAAACCACCAGTACCATTAAAACGTCTGCTGTTTTCTGTATCATTTTCTGCGTCATACTTAATTTTATATCCAACAGAAGAATACGGAATCAATCCAAAACCAACTCCTAACTTACCCAAAGGCAATCCAACTGCCATATAATCTAGTGTTGTTCTTGTGGCTTTGGCAGATTCTGTTGCGTTCTTTAAAGTTGCTGTCGCATACGTACCACCTAAAGTAAAAGTTGTACGAAAAAGCCTTGCGTAACTTGCTGGATTCTGAATATTCATGTGAATACTATCTTGCTCCACAGCAACACCAGCCATAGAACGATTTTCAAGCGTTCCTCTGAACCTTACATCCCCAATCCCATAAAAAGAGTACGGTGATGATGTGCCTTCTTGTGCAAAAGACACTAATGATAAAAGCAAACAAGCGCTTACTAGAATTTTTTTAATCATTTTTGATTTTATATTGAAATGTTTGGTTCAAACTCTCCAGAAGAAAATTTGAATTGGCAAATATGGTATTTTTTAATCGTTTAGCCAAAAAATCTGCATCTCCACCCGTTAAAATTATTATAAAATTTGAATACTTTGCTTTGTACGCCTCAATAAAACCATCGATTTCAAATACAAGACCATTCACTACACCAGAATGAATGGATTCCGTTGTAGCGTTTCCTATGAAATTTTTTGGACTATCCAAAGACAATAAGGGAAGCTTGGCGGTAAAATTATGTAATGCTTCATAGCGTAATCGCAATCCTGGCGAAATGGCGCCACCTAAATAATTATTTTCAATATCAATAAAATCATAAGTAACGCACGTTCCTGCATCGATAACCAATCGATTCATCAATGGAAACTGCAATGTTGCTCCTGCAGCAAGAACCATTCTATCTATCCCTAATGTTGCAGGTGTTGCATAACTATTGTTAAACGGAAAAGGATCGTCATGATTTAAAAAATGAACATTTACACTATTATCATACTCCAAAAAAGATTGTTTTTCGACATCACCAACAGATGAAACGACCAAATCTGCTATATTCTCAAAATTTTTTAAAATATTTTCAATTTTTTTTTGCAGTTCAATCTTTGAAAAAATAAAAATTTCAAAAAGGGTATCACCCTCAAAAACAGCGGCTTTAATTCGGGAGTTTCCAACATCAATAACTAAAATCATAACTAAGTCTTTATGGAGGCGAAGGTACGAATTGATTTTTTTTAAAAAATGTTTTGGATAAACTAAAAATGATTCTATATTTGCACCCGCAACAGCGAGGTACCTTAGCTCAGATGGTAGAGCAATGGACTGAAAATCCATGTGTCCCTGGTTCGATCCCTGGAGGTACCACAAAACCCACTAAGAAATTAGTGGGTTTTTTGTTTTATGTAGTGTACCTGAAAAATTGCAATTTTTGATTATAAAAATTGGCTTCTAAACTAAAATTACTTTACACTTAAATCATTCATTAACTAGCAAGAAAGATATATTGTCGCAATTATTAAAAGAGTTTTTACCACAGACTAGAAGGATTAAAAAGATTTTTAAAATTACATAACGAATTAATTTCTGCTAATTTTTGAAATCTGTCTCAAAAAAATTTAGTGCTTTATTAAATTACGTCATTAAATTTTAGCCATCACTTAAAACACAACTTTTATGTTTACCATCGATTTATAAAACTTTGCTATAACTAAGGAACATCATTTTATACAGTCCGTGGCTATGAGATCCTTTTCAAATTATTAAAAAATCAAATAAAAATAAGCAAAATCAACCAAACAAAAATGGGCAATTATTTGCATATAAATTGCAAATAATTACCCATTGTAGCACATTCTCAGCATTAGAAATGAAAATGTAGAAGTTTATTATTTTCTAATTAAAGCACTACTGTCAACACGCGATGGCGTATCCTTTCCGTTGATGATTGAAGCCGAACTAATTGCAATAGCTTTTATAATTTCAGTCATGTTTACCATATCTAAAGTTTCTATTTCATCGCTTACTTTATGATAATTAGGTTCGTTATCCATTTTTGAAGTAGAAATTGTGTGTGCTGGAACGCCAAGCTTAGCGAGCGTAGCATTATCTGAACGATAAAATAATTGTTGTTCTGGATAAGGATCCGGATAAAATTTAAACGCTGATCCTTGTAAATTCTTCTGAAGTATTTCACCCATACTTGATTTTTCAAAACCAGTTATGTAAGCAGAATTTTTACCCCACTTTGATTCTGTTCCAATCATCTCCAAGTTAAACATAGCCATAACTTGTGCTGGATCTATTTGTTTTGAAAAATATTGAGAGCCATAACCTCCTATTTCTTCAGCCACGAATGTTGTAAATAGGATTGTGCGCTCATTATTATTTAGTTTTTTAAAATATTTGGCCAACATGATCACGGCTGTTGTTCCCGCAGCATCATCATTGGCACCATTGTAAATAGAATCAGTTGCATCATGTTGCTCTCCTTCGGCCGGTGACCCAACACCTAAATGATCATAATGCCCAGAAAACACTACATATTCATTTGGCTTACTTTTTCCTGCTAAGACACCTACTACATTATTTAATGCTTTTTTTGTTACTACGTTAGTACCTTCAATAGAGAATTGTGTTGCTTCCATTGTTCCAAAAACAAAAACTACTGTATTTCCAGCAGGATTAGCACTCATTTGCGGAATGTGCTTTATATTTTGAATTCGGGATTTGAAAGAGGCATCTACTAAAACCAAAAGATTCTTGCCGCTTTGATAGTATTCGTAAAATTTTGGACCAAATTTATCTCCAGCATTAATTTTCACAACTTGAACGTCACTTTTTTCAGTCATAAGGACTTGCGGTTGGTATGAAAAAGAAACTACATCTACTTCATCCATTGTTTTACCATCAATAAGCACATTGATACTACTATTTTTAGACTCGGTCATGAAAAACTCCTGCTTAAAATTTTTCGCACCGTTAAAGGTTTGTAAGCCTATTTTCTTGAATTCAGATTCAATAAAAGAGGAAGCCTTATCAATACCCGGAGTAAATGCTCTACGGCCTTGCATATCATCTGCCGCGAGTGTTTTCTCAATTTTAGTAACGTCGTTTTTATTAATAATTGTATTGATGGACTGTGCTTGTAACAAGCACGTTGAACAAAGCACAACAGCACTTAAAATGATTTTTTTCATAAAGTATATTTTTTACAATAGATTCAACAGTAAGAGTGTCATATTACAAATGTGTTACAGTAAAACTACTAAAAAGGTTTGGTTCAATTTACAATTTGGAGCAGAATGATTGCCGTTTTCAAGAATAAATCCTCCTGCTGTACGCTGTATCTCTTCGCTACGCTCCGAGGATGCCGCTTCCATCAGGGCTAAAAATCACGAACTATTTTCCTAATACCGTTTTCACAATCTGAACCTTACGCGAAACGGATCCATTGCAATACATTATTCCCTCAAACAGTTGATCAAGTTAAACTACTAAAATTCCAGAATCTATCGTGCCGCAATGTTATTAAGTTAAGTGTTTATTTGTCATTCCGACGAAGGAGGAATCTCTGTTTGTTGCGCACGTTTGTTGAGATTCCTCCTTCGTCGGAATGACACAATCATAGGGATTATTCCTTAGCTTAATGACATTGACCGCGCGCATACCCCTCGTGCCTATAAACAATATTAGTTATATTCTTTTTATAAAATATCTTTTACATTAAAAATCGTATCAAAACCAATAGAGCGAATTCTTAAACAAATCGATTTCAAGACATACATACAGTTGAAAGTGAAATATTTTGTTTAAAAGGATAAAAATTATCAACCACATACATTTTTTATAATAAAAATGCATCTTTTATTAATTTAAAACAGATTACTTGGACAATTCATTTTTATATAATTGCTAAATTGCTATATTTATGCAAAATTTATATATATGGAACTTTTAACGTGTCCGAAATGCCAAAATAACCACATTATAAAAAGTGGCATAATAAACAGTAAACAAAGGTACTTATGTAAAAAATGTACCTATTTTTTTACGGTAAATAAAATAGGCAAAAAGATCGATGATTACTATGTAACCAAGGCATTGCAACTCTACCTTGAAGGGTTGAGTTTTCGTGAAATTGAGCGAATTATAGGTGTCTCCCACGTCACTGTAAGCAACTGGGTTAAGACCTTCAACATAAAAAAACCATCGCATGCCAACTACCATCCTACTTATAAGATATTAAGTCATTTAGAGCTTATTGAATACCTTAAAAACAAAGAACAATTATCCGGAGCAGGAATGATTATCACGGAACTTGGCGATAAGTTTATGCTGATAAAATGGGAGCGATTTAAAGATTAACTATAGCAGTTTACACATAAATATATCTAAATTTTTTTTAACAATAAAATAATAGAATTTGGCACTTTATTAACCAACCATTTACTAACCAAATTTTATTTATGAAAAAAATATTTTTTATGGTGGCAGTACTCTTACTGTCACTCAAAGGATTTTCACAAGGCTCCACTGACTATGGCGCTGGATTGAAATTTAACCTGAACGAAGACGGTTCCAAATTCATGCGAGTGATTGCGTGGAACCAAATTTGGTTTCGTTCTGCACAGATGAATCCTGGAACCATGATTGGAGGAGAGCCAGCATCAACTGCAACCGACATTGGTAATCGACGTTTGCGTTTTCTAGCGTATGCTCAAGTATCCAAAAGATACATGATTTTAACCCATTTTGGAATCAACAACCAAACTTTTATTAACGGTGGCGCAGCAGGAACTTCAGGTACTGGTGGCTACGGTGCCGGAAAAAAACCTGGCTTATTCTTTCATGATGCATGGAATGAATATGCAGTTGTATTGCCAGAAAAAGATAAGAAATTTAGTTTTACACTCGGTGCTGGATTGCACTACTACATGGGATTGTCTAGACTAACGATGGCTTCAACGCTAAACTTCTTAACCATAGATGCCCCTATTTTTAACTGGCCTTTAATAGAGAACTCCGATCAGTTTGCCAGACAAGTGGGTTTATTTGCTAAAGGGAAATACGGTAAGTTAGAGTACAGAATGAGTTATAATAAACCGTATGCTACAAATTTAGTTCCTACTAATGTAACTGTGGCCGATGATGCAGTAGCGGTTGACAATAGTGGCAACACTAAATGGTCTAAAGCGGGTTATTTTGAGTATCAATTCTTAGAGCAAGAAGCCAATGTATTGCCTTTTAAAGTAGGTAGCTATTTAGGAACTAAAAAAGTATTCAACATTGGCGCTGGTTTTTACACTGCTCCAGATGCAACTAAATCTTCTGTAAACAGCACTATCAACAAACATGACATCAAACTTTTCTCTGCCGATGTTTTTCTTGATATGCCTATTGGAAAAAAAGAAAACAAAATGGCCGTTACAGCTTACAGTGTATTATATGATTATGATTTTGGTCCTAATTATTTGCGTAATGTTGGTATTATGAATATTGGCTCAGTAGATCCAAATTTCACAGGGAGTAGAGCTATAGCAGGAGCTGGAAATGCACAGCCAACAATGGGATCCGGAAATATTTGGTACACACAAGCAGGCGTTTTATTACCATGTAAAGACGCAAAACCTAAAATTCGTGTCCAGCCTTTTGGTGCTGTTACCTATAAAAACTTTGATGCTTTGGAACAATCAAGCACACAGTTTGACGTAGGATCTAACTTTTTCCTAGATGGACACCATGCCAAAATAACGGCACAATATTCTACTAGACCCGTATACACCTCTCTAACAAACCGCTCAGGATCATTAGGAGACTTCATAGTACAACTTCAAATTTATCTTTAATCAATTTTTTAAAATAACAATACATGAAAGAAAAATCAACAAAAGGAATTTGGAAAGTTATTTCCGCATCCTCAATGGGTACTATGATCGAATGGTATGACTTTTACATCTTTGGAAGTTTAGCCGTTGTAATTTCAACTAAATTTTTCCCTTCGGATAATCCAACAGCGGCTTTCCTGTCAACTTTGGCAACATTTGCTGCAGGGTTTGTAGTTAGACCATTTGGAGCCCTTTTCTTTGGTAGATTAGGCGATTTAATTGGAAGAAAATATACGTTTATGGTTACGCTTTTATTAATGGGTGGAGCAACTTTCCTTATAGGCTGTATCCCAAGTTATGAAACTATTGGATTCATGGCTCCTTTATTAGTATTAATTCTTCGTTTATTACAAGGTCTTGCACTGGGTGGTGAATATGGCGGAGCCGCAACCTATGTGGCCGAGCATGCTCCTGTAGGACAACGAGGATATTGGACTTCTTGGATTCAGACTACTGCAACGGTAGGTTTGTTCATCTCTTTGATGGTGATTCTTGCTACAAGAAATATCTTAACGCCCGAACAATTTGATGAATGGGGCTGGAGAGTTCCGTTTTGGTTATCCATAGTTATGGTTGGAGTTTCGTATTTGATTCGTAAAAACATGGATGAATCACCTGTTTTCGCCAAAGCTAAAAGCGAAGGAAAAACAAGTACAAATCCTTTGAAAGAAAGTTTTGGAAATCGTTACAATATGAAATTTGTATTATTGGCTTTATTTGGAGCTACAATGGGACAAGGTGTTGTTTGGTATACTGGTCAGTTTTACGCAATGAATTTCATGAAAACAGTAATGTCCATTGACTCCTCTCAAGTGGATACTTTATTAGGAGTTGCTTTAATTCTTGGAACCCCATTTTTCGTGTTTTTTGGTTGGCTGAGTGATAAAGTAGGTAGAAAATACATTATGATGGGCGGAATGTTATTGGCCATTTTATTATACCGACCAATCTACAAACAAATGTACGAAACCACATCGGTGAAAAACAAAACTGAAATGGTCGAAAAAACTACGGTACTTGCTGAATTGAAAGAAAATAAAAAGCAAACCATGGATTCTATCTATACTACTAACAAAGGGTATGCAGATGGAACAACATTAGTAGAAGTAAAAACGGTATCTTTAGAAAACGGTACAGCTAAAGTTGTAGATGGTAAACCTAAAACAGAAACTAAAACCACTATTAAAATTAACTCCAGTGACAATTGGGCTTTAATATTTTTAGTATTTGTACAAGTAATTTTTGTAACTATGGTTTATGGTCCTATTGCAGCGTTCTTAGTTGAAATGTTCCCGGTAAAAATTAGATACACATCAATGTCATTGCCATATCACGTAGGAAATGGGATTTTTGGAGGGTTACTTCCTGCTATTTCAACCTATTTTGTGACAAATGCAAAAGACTTAGGCCATCCGGAGTTTTACCTGGAAGGACTTTGGTATCCAATTGTTATCGCTGCAGTCAGTTTTGTAGTTGGAATGGTTTACATTAAAAATAAAGATAAAAACGCTCACGAATAAAAACACAACTATGAAATGAGCATTACTGTAATTGGGTCGCAAACACCAATGATGATATGCGAATTACATATGACCGATAAAAAACAATAAAAATCAACATATGAATCAGATAAAAAGACTTTTAGGATTAGTTTGGATTGCATTAGCAGTTGCTACGGCCTACTATTGCATTGACATTTTTGGAGGAAAATTAACCTCCGGCAAACAGGAAGATTTAGTTTTCGGAATAATCATATTTTTCATACTGCTACCGCTTGTGGTTTTAGGACTCGGCACTTTTGGTTATTACTCCTTAATGGGAGATTACGATGAAAAAGACAGTTAACCAAACCATTACCAAAAATAGACAGTCTCTGCATGAATTTGCAGAGGTTGTTTGTTTTTTTTTAATTTAAGCCTTCGATTCTAAAACAGAATTATAACAAAAAGACCAAAGCACATTCCGCTGCAAAACAAACTGCATCACCCTATGAAAAAGAGACATGAACAAAAGTTGGTTATCCTTTCAATGCTAATGTTATTGGCTTTGAATGCGCCTCTTTTGCTGTTATTTGACAGTTCACAACCACTTTTTGGATTTCCAATAATCTATATTTATATCTTCTCGGCTTGGCTGTTTTCAATCGCCATATCGTACCTAATTATAAAAAGATATTATGAATAGCATTGGACTCCTATTAATATTGGTGCTTTATTTGTCGATTCTTTTTTACATTGCCTATTGGTCCGAAAAAAGAAGCCATTCTAAATGGACAAATAATCCCTACATTTATTCCTTTTCATTAGCCGTATACTGTACAGCCTGGACCTATTACGGAAGTATTGGTGTTGCTGCAGAATCTGGTTTGGGTTATTTACCCATTTATTTAGGCCCCATATTAATTATCCCAACGTGGATGATTATTCTTAAGAAAATTATCCGAATTTCGAGAGTAAATAAAATTTCCAGCATTGCAGATTTTATTTCTTTACGATACGGAAACAGCAGATTTCTGGGAGCATTAGTTACCATAGTTTGTATTTCTGGTATTTTACCTTACATTTCCCTACAACTTAAATCGATATCAGATACCTTTCATATTGTTACAAAAACACAAGCAAGTTCAAATATTTTTACTGATACTACAACCTACGTATGTCTTGCTCTAGCCCTTTTTGCCTCCTATTACGGAACAAGATATGTAGACGCTTCCGAAAAAAGACGCGGAATAGTAACCGCCGTGGCTATGGAATCTATCCTGAAGTTAGTTTTCTTTTTGATCGTAGGTATTTATGTTACCTATTTTGTTTTTGACGGTTTTGATGATATTTATCAAAAAGCGGCTGTTCTTAAGGATTTTGACAAAAAAAATACGATTGGCGGCATTACAAACGGAATCAACTGGTTTTTCCTTTGTATTCTATCCATGTTTGCTATTTTCCTTTTGCCAAGACAATTCCACACTGCGATTGTCGAGAACAATAAAGAAAGTCACATCCGAACAGCCATTTGGCTTTTTCCATTGTACCTACTACTTTTCAACCTTTTTGTATTCCCAATAGCATGGGGCGGTAATATTCTCTTTGAAGGAAAAGACCATAATGCAGACACCTATTCACTGCTGATTCCTCAGTTATTTGACAATAATATATTGACAGTGATGGTCTTTCTAGGTGGATTTTCTGCAGCGATTTCAATGATTATCGTTTCGTCTATATCTCTAGCCACAATGTTAAGTAACAACTTATTGATTCCGTATGGCTTTATAGGTTCCTTAGAAAATTCATCTCAAGAAAAAAATAGCAAACGCATCGTAAACAGTCGTAAAATTGGAATTTTTTCTCTAATTATTTTGGCCTATGCCATCTACAGATTATTTATTCTAGACTATTCACTGGTTTCAATAGGCTTAGTAGCATTTGTAGTAATTGCCCAATTAGCGCCCTCCTTTTTTGGCGCTATCTTTTGGCGAAGAGGATCTAAAAATGGCGCTATCACCGGAATTATTCTCGGATTTGCTGTTTGTTTTTATACCTTATTAATTCCGTATGCAACCGGAATGACTAATTCAGTCAGTCTTTTTGTTACCGAAGGACCTTGGGGAATTTCCCTCTTAAAGCCATTTCAACTTTTTGGATTGGATTATTTAGAACCTATTCCGCATGCTGTTTTTTGGAGCTTATTAATTAACATCATGAGTTATGCAGCAGTATCGGTGAGTTTTAAAGGAAATTACAGAGAACGCAATTATGCCGAAATGTTTGTGGATATTGATAAATACATTACCAATCACGAAAACGCTTTTGTGTGGAAAGGGACCGCTTACATCTCGGATATTCAAAAAGTGTTGCAGCGATTTCTTGGCGAAGACCGAACAAAACGAGCGTTGACTATTTTCAATTTAAAATACAACATCGATAAAAATATTACGACTGCCGATGCCCGATTTATAAAGTTTGCCGAAAATTTATTAACGGGTCACATTGGTACGGCTTCCGCCAAAATATTAATATCGAGTGTAGTTAAAGAAGATAAAATCAGTTTGCCCGAAGTATTGCGAATTTTGGAGGAGTCCAAAGAAAACATTATTATCAACAAAAAGCTGACAGATACTTCGAATGAATTAAAAAAAATATCGGAACAACTCAAAAATGCCAATCAGGAACTGGTCAACAAAGACATTCAAAAAGATGAATTCCTGGATACGGTTACTCATGAATTGAGAACACCAATAACCGCAATACGTGCAGCGAGCGAAATCCTTCATGATGATGATGACATTCCGGAAGAATTGAGAAAGCAGTTTTTGCAAAACATCATATCGGAATCCGATCGTTTGAATCGTTTGATTGATAAAATTCTGGATTTAGAAAAATTTGAAACCGGAAAACAAAAGATTTATTTGTCTAAAAACAACATTACAAAAACCATTAAAAACACCTTAGAATCCTTAAATCAATTAATTAAAAATAAAAAAATACACATTGAATTTGATGATTCAAACAAGACAATAAGAGCTTTTTATGACGAAGAACGAATTGTTCAGGTGATTCATAATTTGTTGTCGAATGCCATAAAGTTTTGTTCAGAAACAAATGGAAAAATAGTTATTTCGATACTTGAAAATGAAACCAATATAGAAGTCAAAATTCACAATAACGGTAAAATAATTAAAGAAGAAGATACTGAAGCGATTTTTGATAAATTCTATCAATCCAGAAACCAGAATATCAAAAAACCAGTAGGAAGCGGTTTAGGATTAGCCATTTGTAAACAAATTATAGAACACCATAAAGGAAGCATTTGGAGTGAAAATAATATAACTGACGGAGCCACTTTCATCTTTACATTACCCAATTATAATACAACAGAAAATAGCTGAAAAATGAAGAAGATTTTAATTGTAGATGACGAGCCAAATATTGTAATGGCTCTAGAATATACTTTCAAAAAGAACAATTTTGAAGTTTTTATAGCACGCGACGGCCAAGAGGCTTTAGATATTTTAGAAGTACAACTTCCGGATGTGATTATTCTGGATGTAATGATGCCTATGGTTGATGGTTTTGCCACATTGGAACAAATAAAAAAAGACGAACGATTGCGGCACTGCAAAGTCATTTTCCTTTCGGCAAAAAACAAAGAAAAACACATTGAAAAAGGACTTGCATTAGGTGCAAATTTATATGTGGTCAAGCCTTTTTCAGTCAAAAAATTAGTAGAACAAGTACAGGATTTAATTCAATAAGGAACAAATTCAACACCATGAAATACGAAGAAATTTATACCCGAAGCATCGACCAACCAGAAGCATTTTGGGCGGAACAGGCCGATGAAATTGAATGGTATAGTAAACCGGAAACGATTTTGTCGAAAGATAAAAATGGATATCCACTTTGGTACAAAGATGGTGAATTGAATATTTGTTATCTCGCATTAGACAAGCACATTCAAGACGGACATGGCGACCAAGTTGCCATTATATATGATTCCCCAGTAACACAAACTGTAAAAAAATACACCTATTCAGAAGTAAAAACAGAAGTCGCAAAATTAGCCGGAGGGATGCAATCACTAGGATTGAAAAAGGGAGATACTGCCATAATTTACATGCCAATGATTCCTCAAACTGCATTTGCCATGTTGGCTTGCGCGAGAATTGGAGTGATTCATTCGGTTGTTTTTGGAGGTTTTGCACCACATGAATTGGCAATTAGAATTGACGATTGCAAACCCCGAGCGATTATTACCGCTTCTTCAGGAATTGAAGTCGACCGTTTAATTGCGTACAAACCTTTGGTAGACGAAGCTATTGAACTCGCTTTACACCGACCAAAAAAAGTAATCGTTTTCAACAGAAAATTAGGTGCGAGAATTCCGTTTAAAAAGTACGATGTAGATTACGATGCCTTAGTGTACGGATCCGAAGAAACCGCTTGTGTTCCTGTGAATTCGAATCATCCGCTGTATATTTTATATACATCTGGCACTACGGGAAAACCGAAAGGAATTGTAAGAGATACTGGTGGATATGCCGTGGCATTGAAATTTTCCATGAAATACATTTACAATGTAAAAGAAGATGAGACTTTTTGGGCAGCATCAGATATGGGTTGGGCAGTTGGGCACAGCTACATTCTTTACGGACCATTATTAAACCGAAATACAACCATAATTTTTGAAGGGAAACCCATAAAAACTCCTGATGCGAGTACGTTTTGGAGAATAATAGCAGAACATAAAGTAGGTACGATGTTTACGGCTCCTACCGCCATCAGAGCCATCAAAAAAGAAGATCCCGACGGAGAATTCATCAAACAATATGATTTAAGTTGTTTAAAAAATCAATTCTTGGCGGGCGAACGCTGTGATAATGCCACTTTAGAATGGTATCAACAACACATTCCTATTCCTGTAATTGACCATTGGTGGCAAACAGAATCAGGCTGGCCAATGATTGCCAATTCTCTTGGTATTGAAAAAATGCCGGTGAAATCCGGCTCTGCCACAAAAGCAGTTTGTGGATATGATATTCGGATTTTTAATGAACATGGTGACGAATTAAGCGCCAATGAAGAAGGCTTGGTTGTTGTAAGACTGCCATTACCTCCGGGCAATATGTTAGGAATTTGGGAAAACGAGGAGCGTTTCAAAACCGGTTATTTCAGCAAATTTGACGGTTATTATTTATCTGGCGATGGTGGTTACAAAGATGAAGACGGTTATGTTTTCATCACCGGAAGAACGGATGATGTCATAAATGTAGCGGGACATCGATTGTCAACAGCTGAAATGGAGGAAGTTGTTGCTTCCCATCAGTCTGTTGCTGAATGCGCCGTTATTGGAATTCACGATGAGTTGAAAGGGCAAATTCCTTTGGCTTTGGTGGTGACCAAATCAGGAGATGAAATCGAACAGTACCAATTGGAACAAGAAATCATTAAGCTGGTTCGGCAGCAAATTGGAGCTGTAACTTCTTTACGAAATGTAGTTATTGTGCAGCGATTACCAAAAACGCGCTCGGGGAAAATCCTGCGAAAACTATTGCGTAGTATTACAGATGGCGATGAATTTCAGATTCCGTCCACCATTGACGATGAAAGCATTGTGGAAGAAATAATCACCGCATTAAAAAAGTATAAAATAGGCGTTTATAATATTTAATATTTACCAAAATCATGAGTTACTATAAAATTAATAATTTAGAAGAATACTTTAAACATTACAAAAAATCAGTTCGTGAACCCAAAAAATTCTGGGACAAAGTGGCATCTGAAAATTTTACTTGGTACCAAGAATGGGATAAAGTTGTAGACTTTAATATGGCTGAAGCCGATATAAAATGGTTTACTAATGCTAAAGTAAACATTGTAAAAAACTGTATCGACAGGCATCTTGCCAAAAAAGGAGATAAAACTGCTATCATTTTTGAACCAAATGACCCAACAGAGCAGGCGTTGCACATCACTTACAATGAACTGCACGAGCGTGTTTGCAAAATGGCAAACGTACTAAAAGAACAAGGCATACAAAAGGGAGATCGCGTTTGTATTTACCTACCCATGATTCCTGAACTAGCCATCACCACTTTGGCCTGTGCCAGAATTGGAGCGATTCACTCGGTTGTTTTTGCAGGATTTTCTGCTTCGGCTGTGGCGGCTAGAATCAACAACAGCGCATGTAAAATGGTCATCACTTCTGATGGTGGATATCGCGGAAACAAAACGATTGATTTAAAAAGTATTGTTGATGAAGCTTTATTAAATTGTCCCTGTGTGGAGAACGTTTTAGTTGCTAAAAGAATCAACTCAACTATTGAGATGAAAGAAGGTCGTGACCAATGGTTGCAACCACTTTTAGACCAAGCTTCGGACAATAATGTGGCTGAAATCATGGATGCCGAAGATCCATTATTCATCCTTTACACTTCCGGTTCTACCGGAAAACCAAAAGGAATGGTACACACTACAGCAGGTTACATGGTGTATTCTGCCTATACTTTTAAGAATGTTTTTAATTATGAAGACAATGATATTTTTTGGTGTACCGCTGATATTGGTTGGATTACCGGACATTCCTATATTCTTTACGGACCGTTATTGAATGGAGCTACGACGGTAATTTTCGAAGGCGTTCCGTCTTATCCAGATTTCAGTCGTTTTTGGCAGACTATCGAAAAGCATAAGGTCACCCAATTTTACACGGCACCAACAGCCATTAGAGCTTTGGCAAAAGAAAGCATCGAATATGTACAAAGATACCAATTGACCTCTTTGAAAGTGATTGGATCCGTGGGAGAACCCATCAATGAGGAAGCTTGGCACTGGTACAACAACCACGTAGGAGACAAGAAATGTCCGGTGATGGATACCTGGTGGCAAACCGAAACCGGAGGAATTATGATTTCGCCAATTGCTTTTGTAACGCCTACAAAACCTACGTATGCTTCTTTACCATTACCAGGAATCCAACCCGTTTTAATGGATGAAAAACGCAACGAAATTGAAGGCAATCAAGTTACCGGGAGTTTATGTATTAAATTCCCTTGGCCCGGAATTGCCAGAACCATTTGGGGCGATCACCAGCGTTATAAAGACACGTATTTTTCTACCTTTCCAGGTAAATATTTCACTGGAGACGGCGCTTTACGTGACGAAGTTGGATATTATAGAATTACGGGCCGCGTAGACGACGTTGTAATTGTATCTGGTCACAACCTAGGTACAGCACCTATTGAAGATGCTATCAATGAGCATCCTGCAGTTGCTGAAAGTGCTATTGTTGGCTTCCCACATGACATCAAAGGAAATGCCTTGTATGGTTTTGTAATTCTAAAAGAAACGGGGGAATATCGCGATAGAGAAAATCTGAGCAAAGAAATTAATCAACACATATCTGATCACATAGGTCCTATTGCTAAGTTGGATAAAATCCAGTTTGTTTCCGGTTTACCAAAAACCCGTTCTGGAAAAATCATGCGTAGAATTTTACGTAAAATAGCCGAAGGCGATTACTCTAATTTTGGAGATACTTCAACCTTGTTGAATCCTGAAATTGTTGATGAAATTAAAGAGGGTAAAATTTAATTTTAGGTTTTAATTTGTTGTTAAAAAACTGCTTCAGCTCTGGAGCAGTTTTTTTTATACAAAAACGGCTGTCTTTTTAGAGACAGCCGTTTTTCACTAATTCAAAACATTCTTAATTTTTCAATAATTTTAATATCGTCATTTCATTATTTTCATCAAACGCCTTTACAATGTAAAGACCTTGATTCAAATCACTAACTGAAAATTCAGATCCTGCCGATTGATTAGTATCAAAACTTTTTACCAATTGTCCCGTGATAGAAAAAATCTGCACTTTAGAAGCAGTTTCGTTTAAGGTAAAATAATCAGATGCAGGATTTGGATATAAAGCAATTGTAGTTGCTTTTTCGTAATCAGCAATCGCCAATGAAGCGACTTTATTACCATAGATTCTAAATTCTCCTGCTGGTATTGACATTGTTGCATTGACATCGCTAACTACAAAAGAAGTGTTATCCATTAAGTTATACCAAGTTCCAGGATAGGGAAAGCCAGTAGGTACATTTTGAGTTGTGACATTAAAATTGGCCAACACTAAAACATCCTTTAATTGAGTCGATGTCAACGCATTATTCGCAATTTTAATATTCGGTAATAAAGTACTCGTATTGCTAATACTGGCTGTTCCTAAAAACACAGGTTCTGTGGTTTTCATAGTAATCATTTTAGACCAGTCGGTATAAATTTTATTCCTATTACTATCACCGAGCCAATTAGAAGTCCATTGCGGTTGAGGCTTAGTATCTAATTTACAATCACCCGATATACCATCTGAAGAGGTATTCACCGATCCATTGTTACAAGAAAAAATTGATTTTTCCCATCCCAATTCGCCAAATTGCCAAATCATTTTAGGCCCAGGAACTAATAAAGAAACTGCACCTAGAGCAGACATTCTGGATAACGCCACAGACAATGTTTTCACATCATGAGTCGTAGCGGAACCATTACCCGATTGTAGATTATTATACATTAAACGTTCCTCATCATGACTTTCTGCATATCCCATCAAGCGGTGTGCATTAAAACCTCTACTAGATGCAACCATTCTTGAAATATTACCACCGTAGCCCTTTGTTAAATTGTTATAATCGTTGGTCAATATTCCCCACATCACAACTCCTTTGCTAGGCGTTTCATTCAATCTATAATTGGCCCATTGCTGTTCTTCATCATTAGTTCCTAAATGTTCAAAAATAGCATAGTGTGTTGGGTCTAAATTCCAAGAATAATCAGCATATTTTCGTAATACATCTACTCTATCCTGTTGTCTGCTACCCGTGCAATTCTCTTGACCACCAACTACATTAGAAGGACAATTTTGAGTAAACCCTTTGGTTAAATCCCAACGAAATCCGTCAATTTTATATTCTTCTACCCATTGTTTAATGACACGCTGCACATAATTTTGCGTTCTTGCCTGTTGATGATTAAAATCTTCACCTACACTATAGCTGTGCATTGCCGTTGTATTAAAATACGGATTTTCGATAGATGGTGAACCCCAACCATCGCCATCAGAATCGTTCATCCACATTCTGACCATTGGATTTCTTCCAAAAGCATGATTCAGCGCCACATCAAGAATAACTGCAATTCCATTTTGATGACACAAATCGATAAACTCTTTTAACTTATCAGAAGTACCATAGAATTTATCCAAAGCCATGTGAAAAGAGGTATTGTATCCCCAACTCTCATTGCCCTCAAATTCCATTACCGGCATTAACTCAATCGCATTAATTTTCAAATTTTTAAAATAATCAATCTTATTAATTAAGTCTTGGTAACTTCTGTTAGCATCAAAATCACGCACCAACAATTCGTATACCACTAAATTTTCTTTAGCTGGTTTCACAAAATTTGTTGTTGCCGCACTCCAAGTATAAGGAGCTTTTCCTGTTTGTAAAACGGTAACTTCTCTTTCTTGTCCTACTGGATAAGCAGGCAAATTAGGATAACTTGCAGCCGGAATACCTCCATCATCAAAAGGAGATAACACTAAAGTAGAATAAGGATCTGCAGTTTTCACTAAAGAAGGCGTTCCTGTCATAGGCGATTGGTCTACCACCCAATACTGATACGTATACGTAGCAGGAGTGCTTAAACCAGTAAGTTCTAGCCAAAATTTTGTCGAGGCAGGATCTTTTTTCATAGCGTATGCCGCTGTAGGTTGCCAATTATTGAAACTTCCGGCCACATAAACAAAATCTTTAAATGGCGCATCTACAACTAAAATAGCTTTTGTAGCATCGGTGGTATTATAATTAATCCCATCTACTAAACCAGCTGGCAATGCTTCGCTAACCGCATTTGGGTTTACAATGGCGCTGAATTTTTTTGTGATAACTGTAGTTCCTTGTGTAACCTGCAATTCATAATTTTGATTTACAGCAATACTCGTATGATTATATGAGTAGTTCGAAGTAGCAGCATTTGTGTTTAAAGTTGTACCGTTAGCCCTGAGCACATAACTGGCATTTCCGCCAGTATTAGTTGCAGCAATACTCAAACTTCCGCCAGATGTAATTATTGTAGCACTATTTTCTGCAGGAGCAGTTAAGGTTACTTGAAAACTTCCAACTTCAGTTAATATGTCTTGCGATTTTTTATCACCCGTACCGTCTTTGGCTTTGACCAAAAACCCTATTCTACCAATTGCGGTTCTGCTATAGAAAGTAGTTGGTGTAATGGTTTTAGTATAAGTATCCGAACCTGCGTTGTACGTAAAGCGGTTCGCTTCACTGGACGCCGTCCAAGCACCATTAGTAGGACAATCAATAATATTTGCATCATTGATGTCAAAAGACCATGCCCACATATACAAAGCATTTCCAGATACTCCCCAAGCAAATTCATCTACACTACTACCGTTAATAGTAATTGTGATAGAAGTAGTTTCTTCAAAAGTAGGAGGATTAATGCTACTGATAACTGTTTGTTGTTGAGCAAATGCTGTAATTGAGCAAAACAACAACGTTAAAAATATAATTTTTTTCATAAATAATTAGAATTTAAAAGGACCTGATAGGCAAAACTTTACCTATAATTGAGATGATGTACTATTTTTAAAATCAAAAGAGAATATCGATTTTACAAAATACAAGTACACTTTTTTAAAAAAAAGAAGCTGTTACAATAAATGGAACAGCTTCTTTCAGGTTAATCAACAAAATTATAGTTTTGTAACTTTATACGTTTTGGCATTGAAGTCAGCAGTTATTTTGTAAGATCCTGCAACTGTAATTGGAATATTAGCACCATCTGCATCCAATGTTAAATTATTACCATTATCTCCAAAATTAGTACTCCATCCGTCATCTAGTCTAAATTTAAACTCGCCAACTTTCATATTCATAGTAATAGAGTATGTTTTGGTGCTTAAACTGTAGTCTAAATTAGTATCAGAATCCCATCCTGTTATGGTAGCACTTCCTATGATTCCCCAATTAGGCCAAGCTGGATATGGCGTTACTTTAATAGTGTAAAAATTAGAATTTTGAGCAATACTTCCCGAAGTACCAACTGTAGACTTAATACGCACATCGATTGCACTTTCAACAAAAGGAGCAAAACCCGCAGCTAATACCGCAGCATTTAATTCTCCTACTTTAAAATTTTTAAAACGCTCCATAGAAGTTGCAACAACCGTTGGGGCAGCAAATTTAGTTCCTGCTGCAGCAAACTCAATACTATAACTCACGGTGGTAGCAGTACCTGTATAGGCTGCATAATTCCAAACCATGGTTGTTACCATATCATTTGGTTTGTCTTTATCTAAAACGAATGTTAGGCCTGATTTTGGACTTAATAACTGAGGAGCCACACTAGCGGTTAACTCTTCTCTATTTGAAATTTCATCAGTACATGAAACTGATGCTATACTTAAAATAGCAATTAATAATTTAGATATATTTTTCATACTGTTTGTATTTATAATTGTTTAATAGTATAATTCAATCCATTAAAATCAGCCGTGATATAATAATTCCCGGCAGTCTTTACAGCAATATTATCACCTCCTGAATCTAGGGATAAATTGTTTCCATTATCGCCATAATTAGTTCCCCAATCACGATTTAATCTGAATTTAAACTGACCTGCTTTCATTTTCACAGTGATAGAATATTTTTGAGTCGTAGGATTATAATCCATAAGGGTGTCTGCACCCCATCCTGTTGGAGTTGCGTCTCCAATAATTCCCCACGCATTAGTAAGGCGAGTTATTGTGTACGTCTTAGTAGTAAAGTTAGCCGTGATGGTGTAATCTCCTGCAGTTACGGCAATGTTACTTCCACCAGCGTCAAGTGATAGGTTATTTCCATCATCACCAAAGTTAGTAGCCCAACTGTTATCTAATCTAAACTTTAATTCTCCAGTAGTTAAACCAAGTGAAATTGAATAGGTACCAGCTGCAGCATTGTACGTCATATCCGTACTTGCATCCCACCCTTTTGGCGTTGCACTCCCGATAATTCCCCAATTTGGTTGGTAAGGAGTAACCTTTAGTGTAAAAACGTTTGAAACTCCAGCTGATGATTTAACACGAACATCAATAGCGCTCTCCACAACGAAAGGCAAACCCAATGTTTTCGCTACAGCATCAAGAGTCCCAACTGTTACATCCTTAAACAAACTGGTTGTTGGTGTTCCTATTACCACAGGTACAGCAAAATTTGTACCTGCCTTAGCTGCTTCAATAGTGTAGCTTACAGTTGTACCCGCAGTGCTATTTGAAGTGTCATTCCATACAAACGTTGTAGCTAAGTCATTTAACTTAGTCCCTTCTAGAACTAAATTAAAACTAGAAGTAGGAGCCAATAGGGTAATTCCAGTTGCTTTCTCAGCTGCAATTTTAGTTTCAACATCTTCCGTACATGATAAGGTAAGGAAGCTGATGAAAGCAATTACTAATTTAATTGTGTTTTTCATCTTTATAAATTTTATATTAGTCTAATATCCAATGTTTTGTTTCAGATTTGGATTTGCTGCTATTGAAGCTGAAGGAAGTGGAAAAACATTTAAATTGGTTCCAAAGGAAGTTCCGTTAGCAATATTTCCTTTCCAGGCCCAATTATAGCTTCCGCCACCGTATTTATTAAAACGAATTAAATCTTGTCTTCTGTGTCCTTCCCAATGTAATTCTCTAGCTCTTTCATCAATTATGAAGTCTAAATTCACTTGACTCTGATTCACATTTGCAACCGTTGAACCATTGTTAGCTCTCTGTCTTAATGCATTAATATAGGTCAACGATTGCGCTGAAGCAGTATTAGCAGTGTTCGCATTTGTAGCACCATCTTTTCTCATTTGTGCCTCAGCATACATTAAATACGCATCTGCCAATCTAAACAATGGAAAATCAGTATCTACAAATGTTGAGCTTAAACCAGCAACACCTGCACTTGTTTTATTTGAAAATTTATGTAAAATATAACCTTGCGCCGCATTTGTAGGGTCAGCAATATCAATTGATCTTGAACCAGCAGTGTATGTTTTTCTTACATCTGTTGCAAATTGAGATCCATCAAACTTTTCTACTAATTGTTTTCTAATTCTCAAAGCACCTCCAAAACCACCAACACCAAACTCAGCACCATTGCCTTCAAGTGATCCAACTTGACCGTTGATAATGATCGTAGAAGCACCATAGTTTTGTGTTCTGACACCATCCGATTGCAAAGTAAAAATCATTTCAGATGACGTATGGTTATCTGCCTTGAAGTTGTCTAAATAATTAGTTTTTAAAACATAACCCCCAGCAATTACATCAGCACACTTAGCCATACATTCCGTATACTTTGGCGTTCCAATATACACTTGAGCATTTAGATACATTTTAGCTAAGATCATTTGAGCCATCGCTTTATCTAATCTTCCATACTCGTTTGTTCTTGCCGCTTTCAAGTTCGGAATAACTTCATTTAATTCTTTTTCAATAAAAGTAAACAATTGCATTCTATCGTATTGAGGTCCTTTAAAATCTAAAGGATCATTTTCAGTTACAAAAGGTGCTTTCCCAAACAAGTCCATCATATTGTAATAAGCAAAAGCTCTCAAGACACGTACTTCATTTCTGTAAAAATTGATTTCAGCAACATCAGCAGGAGCAGTAATCCCTCTAGAATTTAGTAAGGCAGGCGTAGATTGTCTTAAAAAATCATTGGCAATCGCAACCTCAGCCATAGTTCTACTAAACATTCCTAGTAAAATAGGATTAGCAGCAGTCCACGTATTACGTTGCAATTCAGCTACACCTCCATCATTTTCATACGTCCAGATTACCTCATCAGTAGTCAAGTCTTGTAAATACCACATACACCTTCCAAACTGGCTTGTTCCAGCATCTATTCCTTGTAAAAACGAAGAACCTGCATCACCTGTTCCTGTTAAACTAAGATTTCCATATACTCCAGCAAGTGCTTGTTTGTATCCTTTTGGCGTAGCAAATAATTCTTCAGGAGAAAGAACACGTGGGTCCTCAGAAACTACATCTAAATCACTAGTACACGATTGCAATGCCGCGAATGCGAATAGAACGTAAATAAATTTTATTTTTTTCATGATCTGTTTATTAAAATTTAACATTAACCCCACCTAAAATAGAACGTTGTCTAGGGTATATGGTATTATCAACTCCGTTATTAGCAACCTCAGGATCCAATCCAGAATAATCTGTAATTACAAATACATTTTGCATTCCAGCAAATAATCGTAAAGAAGCTTTCCCTTCCAACCATTTTGGGAATGTATATCCTAATGTGATGTTATCCATTCTTAAAAAAGAAGCATTCTCTACATACAAATCTGATAAAACTACATTTGATGTTGTTGTAAAATCAGTATCTAAAACAGATATTGGAATGTTTCCTAATTGAGAATCGGGTACTAATTGTCTGTATTGTGCTCTTGCAGCATTAACTGCATTAAAAACACGGTTCCCAACACTTGCTCTTAAATTAAAAGAGAAATCAAGATTCTTGTAATTTAAGGTAGATGCAAAACCAAAAATTGCTTTTGGATCTGGATTTTTATAAATATACTTATCATTTGAATTGATTATACCATCAGCATTTGAATCTTCGTAGGCACCTTCAACCGGTTTACCGCTAGCATCATATAGTTGCTTATGTACTAAGAATGAGTTAGGCGCAAAACCTACTTGATGCACTTGACCTTGCGTTCCTGTCCCAGCCAAATTATCTCCTACAAAAATAGAAACAGGATTTAAACTAGTGAGCTTTCTTTCAAAAGCGGTAGCATTAAAATTTAAATTCCAATTTACATCATCTGTTCTTACAACGTCTGTACTTACAGAAAATTCGACTCCTTTTGTTATAAAACTTCCTATGTTTTGCCAAGATCTATTCGAAAAATTACTTCCGTCTGCCGTAGCTACATCTGCTAATAAATCTTTTGAGTCTTTGTAAAACACCTCTACGCTTCCAGAAACCCGATTGTTGTAAAATCCAAAATCTAAACCTGCATTATACGTTGTTGTTTCTTCCCACTTTAAATCCGAACTTTGTCTTGCCGAAACCGCAATAGGCAAAGCAACTGTACCAAAATAATATTGAGAGCTACCGCTTCCTAGATTGTATTGTTGTAAATAGTCATTGTTATTACCAACTTCTTGTTGTCCAGTAATACCGTACCCTACTCTAAATTTCAAGTCAGATACTGTAGTGCAGTTTGGCAGTAAATCTTCCTTTATTTTCCAAGCAAATGCGGCTGCCGGGAAATTTGCCCATTTATTATTTTTATCAAAACGTGAAGAACCGTCTCTTCTAAATGATACAGTTAATAGATATTTATCATTAAGATTCAAGTTAGATCTACCAAAGAATCCAACATTTACTCTATCTATATCAATTGTAGTTCTCGGGAAACCACCTTCAGAAGCTGGTTGTAAATTTGCATCATTTGTGTTTCCTGAAACATAATTGTATGAATCCCATTTTTGATATGAGTATCCTACTGTAGCATCAAAAACAAGTTTATCAAATGTCTTGTTGTACACTAAATAAGCATCCAGCAGCTTGTTTTTTCTTTCGCTTTTTGAAAATTCATTTGTTCCAAAAGGAATATTGTTATTTGCACCTGAGCTAGCAGCAAATCTAGAAGCCGTTTTGGATCTTTCTCCATTGGCTTGATCAAAACCAGCATTTATAACCGCTCTCAAAGCAGGAAAGAAATGAAGTTTATAATCTAATTCAAAGTTACCAAAAAACCTATTATTAATTCCTCTATCAAAAGTTTGCAATAATTGAGCAACTGGATTACGCGGTGATTGAGCAGACAATTCACCGTTGCTAGGTTTGTAATACTCAAAAAAACCGCCATAGATTGATCCAGCACTGTAAATAGGTTGTGTAGGGTCGAATCTAATAGCTGCACCTTCTACTCCATCTGCAAATCTATTTTTCTCGTTAGAGTAATTAGCATTTAACTTTATTTTCAAATGATCTTTAAGAAAAGATGGATTTAATGCTAGACCAACTGTACTTCTATTAAACATATTCGTTAATCGCAATCCTTCTTGATACGTATTCCCTATTGTCAGACGAGTTGGAATCGCATTAAATAAATTTCCTCTCAAAGAAATATTGTTGTCAACAAAATCTGTTTTTCTATAAATCGCTTTTTGCCAATCAGTGTTAGCAGCTCCTAATTTTGATACATCTGCAGGACGTTTTTCTGCAATAATTGCTCGGAAAGCCGCAGCATCAAATACATCTGTGGTTTTAACGAGTTCCCCACTTCCGTATTGAAAGTTGTAATCTACCGCAAGTGTTTTTCCTCCCTTTTTTGTAGTAATGATAATAACACCATTTGACGCACGCGAACCGTAAATTGCGGTAGCAGAAGCATCTTTCAATATAGTCATGGATTCTATAGTACTAGGATTTAATGATGCTAAAATAGAAGTTGAACCAAAGTTTTTGTCTGAGTTATTCTCTATAGGCAATCCATCAATAACAATTAATGGATCATTACTTGCAAATAAAGAGGAACCTCCACGAATTCTAATTTGAGAACCTGAACCTGGAGCGCCACTAGTATTAATGGTCACACCAGCAACTCTACCATTTAGTAAGTTTTCAACAGTAACGTTAGCTCCTTTATTAAAATCTTTAGTACTTAAAACGGTCACTGCTCCTGTGGCATCCTTTTTCTTAACGGTACCGTAACCGACTTGTACTACAACCTCTTTCAATTGATTGGCGTCCTCTTCTAATGTAACATTTAGTGATTTTTGACCAGCATAGCCTACAACGCTATTTTTGTATCCTATGTAAGAAAATAATATTTTATCTCCGTTTTTGACATTTGTCAACTGATATGTACCATCAAAACCTGTTGAGACACCATTAGAGGAACCTTGAACATTTACATTTACACCCGGAAGAGGCTGTCCTGATACTTTATCAACAACAGATCCACCCACAGTATTCTGAGCCAGAATACTAAAAGGGAGTAGCAGTACTAAAATTAACAACTTTTTGTAAATTGTTTTCATACTTTTTGTTTAATTTAATTTAATTTTTTGGTTTAGTTTTAAGTTTAACTAGTACTTCGAATGTTAAATTTATGTAAAATTTAGTATACCCCAACAATAGGAATTCTTATTTGAGTTACGAAAACGTAATAGTGTTGAAAACTTTCTGATTTACATAATTTTTTGTCACTTTAATTATCATTTCTAAAATTTAATTTTATCTTTATTACGAAATAAATTTATTCCCCCCAAAACAATATGAAAAGGAAAATAACGCTGAAACAAATTGCAAAAGAATTAGACGTTTCCATTTCTACCGTTTCAAAATCATTGCGAAACAGCCTTGAAATAGGCGAAGAAACCAGACTCAAAGTGCAGGCTTTTGCCAAATTTTATAATTACAAACCCAATAATATTGCACTGAGCTTAAAAAATAGAAAGACCAAAGCTATAGGAATCATTATTCCTGAAATTGTACACCACTTTTTCTCCACGGTCATCAATGGAATTGAACAAGTTGCCAATGAACACGGCTATAGTGTCATCATTTGCCTTTCGGACGATTCCTTTGACAAAGAGGTTCTTAATATGGAAATGCTCGCTAATGGAAGTATTGATGGTTTTATCATGTCACTTTCTAAGGAGACCCAATTCAGAGGTGATTTTCACCATATTACCGAAGTGATTAATCAAGGAATGCCTGTAGTTATGTTTGACCGTGTAACCAATGATATTCTTTGTGATAAAGTCATTATCGATGACAAACACGCTGCTTACGAAGCGGTACAAAGTTTGATTAATAAAGGACGGAAAAAAATTGCCTTGGTTACCACAGTTGATTACGTATCTGTGGGTAAACTGAGAACCGATGGCTATATCAAAGCACTTCTAGACAACGGAATTCCATTTAATGAGAATCTAATCATAAAAATTGAAGACATTGATACCTGCGAAATCACCATTGGAAAATTATTAGAAGATAAAGCCATTGATGCTGTTTTTGCAGTAAACGAACTTTTTGCGGTAACCATTATCAAAACTGCCAATAAAATTGGGTTAAATGTCCCAAAAGACCTTGCTGTTATTGCCTTCACAGATGGTATTATTTCTAAATATTCTACACCTACTATTTCAACTGTAAGCCAGAATGGAATTAAAATGGGCAATAAAGCCGCCAAAATGTTAATTGAAAGACTCGAATCAGAAGAAGAGGAAGAGGACGAAAATTACAAAACAGAGATAATTGAAACCCATTTGATAGAAAGAGAATCAACTTATTAAACTTTAAATGTTAATTTTTCGCAACTACAAGGTTGTAGTTGAAAAAGATCTCGAATTTTTGTTTACCCCAAACAAAAGTTAAAAATATATTTTTATATTTACCCATCAAAGCTTTAACTTTTACTTCGAAAATAAGGTAAGTTTTGATAAGCATAGCGCTTATCGTATTAATTTTTTTAAATTACGATAATGGAAAAGCGTAAGTTAAGTTTCTGGCAAATCTGGAACATGAGTTTTGGATTTCTAGGAATACAGATGGGTTTTGCCCTTCAAAATGCTAATGCCAGCAGAATTCTTCAAATTTTTGGCGCAGATGTACATGAACTATCTTGGTTTTGGATAATTGCCCCTCTTATGGGACTTATCGTTCAGCCTATTATAGGACATTACAGCGACAAAACGTGGGGGAAATTCGGAAGAAGAAAACCTTTCTTTTTAGTAGGTGCTTTGTTAGCCTCAATTGGACTAATATTAATGCCTCAAGCCGAAATTTTTATCGCTTTTCTACCTGCCTTATGGGTTGGTGCCGGAATGCTGATGATTATGGATGCGTCTTTTAATATCGCCATGGAACCTTTCAGAGCTTTAGTGGGAGATAATTTAAGAACAGACCAAAGAACACTGGGGTTTAGCGTACAAACGGCATTAATTGGCTTTGGTGCTGTTATTGGTTCATGGTTACCGTATGTTTTAACAAATTGGTTTGGTGTTTCCAACCGAAATGAGGATGGCGGCGTTCCTATGCACTTGATTTTATCATTTGTAATTGGAGCCATTATTCTTGTTGGCTCGATTTTGGTTTCCATATTTACGACCAAAGAATATTCTCCCGATGAATTACTACAATTTGAGGATGAAATGGCACATCGGGAAACTAAAATTGCAGATGCCAATGCTAAAGAATCCAGTTTATCAGACATTTTTGAAGATTTCAGAAAAATGCCTACCACAATGCGACAATTAAGCTGGGTACAATTTTTCTCTTGGTTTGGTCTTTTTGGAATGTGGGTTTTCACCACTCCAGCTATAGCACATCATATTTATGGCTTACCTATTTCAGACAGCAAAAGTGAAGCTTATCAAAACGCAGGAGACTGGGTTGGAGTCCTTTTTGGAATTTACAATTTAGTTTCTGCTTTCTATGCCTTTGCACTACCGTATATTGCAAAAAAAATAGGACGAAAATTAACGCATTCTATCTCCTTAATTATTGGTGGACTCGGATTAATTTCCGTCTATTTTGTACCCAATGAAGACTGGCTTATCTTATCGATGATTGGTGTTGGAATCGCTTGGGCAAGTATTTTATCGATGCCATATGCCATATTAGCCGGATCAATCTCTCCAATGAAAATGGGAGTTTACATGGGTATTTTCAACTTCTTTATCGTTATTCCCCAAATTATCAATGCCTTGATTGGCGGACCGTTAGTTAAATATGTATACAATGACAATGCCATATTTGCATTAGTTACAAGTGGCATCAGCTTCTTGATTGCTGCAATTTTAGTAGTGAAAGTAAAAGATGTTGATGACGTAATAAAACAACAATAATGAATACGAAAGCATTTATATTCGACCTAGACGGGGTGATTGTAGATACGGCTAAATACCATTATTTAGCGTGGCAAAAAATCGCGAATGAATTGAATATCGAATTTACACTCGAGCACAATGAATTATTAAAAGGAGTTAGCCGTGTACGCTCTTTAGACATTATATTAGAATTAGGAAAAGTAACCACTTCGCAAGAAGATAAAGACCGATGGCTCTTTCAAAAAAACGAAGACTATTTATCGTATTTAGTTGATATGGATGAAAGTGAAATTCTGCCAGGAGTTTTTACAATTTTACAATTTCTGAAAGACAACAACCAACCTATTGCACTAGGTTCAGCTAGCAAGAATGCCCGACCTATTCTAGAAAAAATAGGTTTGCTTTCGTATTTTGATGCAGTTGTAGATGGAAATGATGTGACCAATGCCAAACCAGATCCGGAAGTTTTCTTGATGGCTGCAAAATTGCTAAACATTACTCCAGAAAATTCGATCGTTTTTGAAGATTCAGTGGCGGGAGTTCAGGCTGCCAATATTGGGAATATGACCAGCATAGGAATTGGAGAAGCATCTACGTTGCATGAAGCAAAATATATCTTTAAAGATTTTACCGCAATTGACACGCACTTCATAGAAGAATTGATTAAAGAATAAAAAACAAGATTCAAAAACAAGAAAAAAGGATCAGATTGTATGTGAACCATAACAATCTTTGAATTTTAAAATCATTGAATTTTAAATTAGAAAAAAATGAATCAAGATTATATAAAACCAGACAATTGGTCCATCATAGAAGAAGGATTTGATGTAGAGCGCGTGAAATCGTCTGAAAGTTTGTTCAGCATTGGCAATGGTGCTATGGGACAACGTGCTAATTTTGAAGAAAATTATACTGGCGAAACATTCCAAGGAAGTTATATTGCTGGAATTTACTATCCCGACAAGACAAAAGTAGGCTGGTGGAAAAACGGTTATCCAGAATATTTTGCTAAAGTTTTAAATGCACCCAACTGGATTGGAATCGATATTGAAATCAACGGGGAAAAATTTGATCTGAATGCGTGTTCCAACGTGAAAAATTTTCGTCGGGAACTCAACATGAAAGAAGGCTGGTACCATCGTTCTTTTGAAGCTACTTTAAATAACGGAACCGAAATCGCAGTTTCTATTCGTCGTTTTCTATCAATCGTTCTAGACGAAGTGGGAGTTATCAATTACGAAATTACGTCTTTGAACAAGGACTCAAAAATAGTTTACAAGCCCTATATCGACGCTGGTGTTAGCAATGAAGATGCCAATTGGGAAGAAAAATTTTGGGAACCTCTTGATGTTAAAAAATCAGGAAATGAAGCTTTTGTAACGGCTCAAACCTTCAAAACGTATTTCAAGGTGACCACTTTCATGCACAATAACATTTTGACAAATGGTGAAAAAACAAGTATTTCGCCATCCAATATTGACGCAACTGCAGATAAAATTCAGTTTAGCTATGATGTAATTGTGGCTCAAGGCCAAAAATCATCCATTCAGAAAATTGGTGGTTACACGGTTTCTTTAAACCATGACAACACGGTAACCGCTGCCGAAAAAGCCATACAAGCCGCCTTAACTTTGGGCTATGACCAATTACTACAAGAGCAGATTGATGCGTGGGCGAAAATTTGGGAAATGTCAGACATTACTATTGATGGCGATGTAAAAGCACAACAAGGAATTCGTTTCAATATTTTTCAGTTGAACCAAACATATTTAGGAAAAGATTCTCGATTAAATATCGGACCGAAAGGATTTACTGGTGAAAAATATGGTGGATCTACGTATTGGGATACCGAGGCCTATTGCATTCCGTTTTACATGGCAACCAAAGACCAAGAAGTAGCCCGAAATTTATTGACGTACCGCTACAATCAATTAGACAAAGCAATAGAAAATGCCGCTAAATTAGGATTTACAAATGGCGCTGCTTTGTACCCAATGGTTACTATGAACGGTGAAGAATGCCATAACGAATGGGAAATTACGTTTGAAGAAATTCATAGAAACGGAGCCATTGCCTTTGCCATTTATAACTTTTATAGATATACAGGAGACTACAGTTACATTCCTGAAAAAGGATTAGAAGTACTTATTGGTATTGCTCGTTTCTGGTATCAAAGAGCGAATTTTTCTACTAATTTAAACCAATACGTAATCCTTGGAGTTACGGGTCCAAATGAATACGAGAACAACGTAAACAATAATTTCTATACCAATTATATTGCAAAATGGTGTTTGGAATATACGTACGAACAAATTCAGAAAGTATCTCTGGAATATCCCGTTGATCACAAGAGAATTACCGAAAAAGTAAAAATCACAGACGCGGAATTGCAATCTTGGAAAAAAGTTTCGGATGCTATGTACTTTCCTTTTTCGGAAGAACATAACGTTTACTTGCAGCAAGATGGTTTCTTAGACAAGGAATTGGTTCGCGTAGCCGATTTAGACACAAACCAAAGACCAATCAATCAAAAATGGTCTTGGGATAGAATTTTACGTTCGCCATACATCAAACAAGCTGATGTTTTGCAATGTTTCTATTTCTTTGAAGATCATTTTAGCAAGGAAGAACTGAAAAACAACTTTGAATTTTACGAATCGTTCACCGTTCATGAAAGTTCACTTTCGCCTTGCGTACACTCAATTCAAGCCGCTTTATTAGACAAAATGGATATGGCGTACACGTTCTATTTAAGAACTTCACGCTTGGATTTAGATGACTACAACAAAGAAGTGGAAGAAGGCTGTCATATTACCTCAATGGCAGGAACTTGGATGAGCATTGTGGAAGGTTTTGGAGGAATGCGAATTAAAGACGATACGCTTCATTTTTCCCCAAAAATTCCAAAAGAATGGAAGGGGTATTCGTTTAAAATTAATTTCAGAAACCAGATTTTGACAGTCGCAATCAATCATAAAGAGACTATTTTTTCAGTTGATGGCAATCACGAATTAGAAATCATGGTAAATGGAAAGCCAGTTTTGGTTAACTCGGAACATTTAGCTACAGTATAATCAAAAATTGTTCGCAAGTATCGTTCCTTCTAACATTTGATTAAAAGACATGTAACATTAAAAACAATCCCAATTTTCATTGGGATTGTTTGATTTGTAACCATTTAAAATACAAGAGAGAATTCAAGAGAGAATTCAACTTCGTCTTGAGGAGAAAAAAATTAAAACACTAAAAACAGACTTAATAATGAATAAAATGATTCCTTTATTGCTACAAAATAAAAGCTTCCTAAAAAAAACAACTTTATTCCTTTTTTTTATGTCTTTAACTTTAAACGCTCAAATCGACAAAATGGAACCTCCTTTTTGGTATGCAGGTATGCAAAATCCAGAATTGCAAATACTATTTTACGGGAAAGATATTGCACAAAATAAAGTTTCCGTTTCTAATGGTATAAAAATTACGAACATTACAAAAACCGAAAATCCCAACTATATTTTTGTCACCATTGACACCAAAAAAGTGACTGCATCTGATTTAGATTTTACTTTTAAAAACAACACAGCAACCATTACACAAAAATACAGTCTCAAGAAACGAAGAGAAAATTCTGCAGAACGCAAAAGCTTTGATTCTTCGGATATGATGTATTTATTAATGCCTGACCGATTTGCCAATGGTAACAACAATAACGATAATGAAAACAATACCAAAGAAAAACACAACAGAGAATTACCTGGCGGAAGACACGGTGGCGATATTGAAGGAATCATAAAAAACCTAGATTATATTGCGTCACTTGGCGCTACTGCAATTTGGAGTACGCCACTTTGCGAGGATAATGATGCAGCTTATTCGTATCACACCTACGGACAATCTGATGTGTATAAAATTGATCCGCACTATGGAACCAATGTAGACTATGCAAGACTAGCAGCAGAAATGCACAAACGAAAAATGAAGCTCGTGATGGATTATGTAACCAATCATTGGGGTATTGAACATTGGATGATCAAAGATCTACCTACAAAAGAATGGATCAATCAATTTGAAACCTACACCCAAACCAATCACAAGCGAACAGTAATTCATGACATCAACGCAGCTGAAATTGATAAAAAAACAGCGATAGACGGTTGGTTTGTTCCCACCATGCCTGATTTGAATTTAAAAAATCCATTAACTTTAAAATACCTCATTCAAAATGCGATTTGGTGGATTGAATCATGTGATTTGGATGGATTTAGAGTAGACACCTATAACTATTCAGATCCAAAAGGAATTGCAACTTGGACCAAATCTATCACCGATGAATATCCCAATTTTAATATTGTAGGCGAAATATGGATGCAAAGTCAGGCGCAAATGGCGTATTGGCAAAAGGACAGTAAAATTGCAGCCATCCAAAATTATAATTCTTACTTACCAAGTGTAATGGACTTTACACTTTACGAAGCCACAACAAAAGCATTCAACGAAGACGATGGCGGTTGGGATAAAGGAATGATGAAATTGTATGACAATTTCACTAATGATTTTCTATATCCAAACCCAAGCAACATCTTAATCTTTGCGGAGAATCATGACACCAATCGAATCAATGAAACGTACGGAAACGACATAAGAAAATATAAAATGGCCATGACCGTTTTAGCAACCATGCGTGGTATTCCACAATTGTATTATGGTAGCGAGATAGGCATGGCAGGCAATAAGGACAAGGGAGATGCAGCTATTCGTCAAGATTTTCCCGGCGGTTGGAATGGAGATTCGAACAATGCATTTACCAAAGAAGGACGAACTGCAACCCAAAACGAATACTTTGATTTTACGACTAAATTATTCACTTGGCGCAAAGCAAAAACAGCTATTCATACTGGAAAAATGACGCACTACATTCCAGAGAACAATGTGTATGCCTATTTTAGATACAACAATAATGAAACAGTGATGGTTTTAATAAACAACAGCAACGAAACTAAAACAATAAAAACCGATAGATTCAAAGAAAACATTAAGAACTTCAAAACAGGAAAAGATGTCATTTCTGAACTTACATTTGACGTATCAAACGAAATAATAATAGAACCTAAATCGGTTTTGATTTTAGAATTGAAGTAACACAAACCACATCAAACAGCTAAGAAACAAATCATTTAATACTAAAAAAATGAAAAAATATTCAATTACACTTTTAATATTAACCATGACAATTTTAAGCAGTTGTTCCAGCACAAAAAAGATTGCTGAGAGTAACAGAACACCTTTCGTTTGGGAAGGGGCGAATGTTTATTTCCTGATGACAGACCGTTTTAACAATGGTGATGCTTCAAATGATGTAAACTTCAATAGAACCAAAACGACAGGAAAACTTCGTGGTTTTGAAGGTGGCGATATCAAAGGAATTTCTCAAAAAATTGACGAAGGCTATTTTGATAAACTAGGAATCAATGCCATTTGGTTTACACCAATAGTGGAACAAATTCACGATGGTGTTGACGAAGGAACAGGCTTAAGTTATGGCTTTCACGGGTATTGGGCCAGAGACTGGACGAACTTAGATCCTAACTTTGGAACCAAAGAAGACTTAAAAGCATTAGTAGAAAAAGCACATGCACACGGAATCAGAATTATTCTGGATGGTGTAATCAATCATACAGGACCTGTTACTGCTGAAGATACGGTTTGGCCAAATGACTGGGTGAGAACGGGACCCAATTGCGATTACAAATCGTTTGAGAACACAACTGCCTGCACGCTAGTTTCTAATCTTCCGGATATAAAAACAGAGAGTCTACAAAATGTTGCTTTACCTCCTTTTCTTGCCGAAAAATGGAAAAAAGAAGGCCGCTACGAACAAGAAATAAAAGAAATCGATGCGTTTTTTGCTCGCACTGGATATCCAAGAGCTCCAAAATATTACATCATCAAATGGTTGACGGATTATATTACGGAATACGGAATTGACGGATACAGAGGCGACACTGTAAAACACACCGATGAAACGGTTTGGGCCGATTTCAAGACCCAATGTGAGTACGCATTTGAAACTTGGAAGAAAAACAACCCAACAAAAGTATTAGACAACAATTCCTTTTACACCATTGCCGAAGTCTATAATTATGGAATTAGCGGCGGACAAGATTTTGATTTTGGAGACAAAAAAGTAAACTATTTCATCAATGGTTTTAACAACATGATCAATTTCGAATTCAAATGGGATGCCCAGAAAGACTATGAATTTATTTTCTCTAAATATTCAAACAAGCTGAACAATGAGTTAAAAAAATATAGCGTTTTGAACTATATGTCTTCGCACGATGATGGCGCACCATTTGATGCCAAACGCAATAAAAACAGAGAAACAGGAACTAAATTATTACTTTCGCCTGGAGTTTCACAAGTATATTACGGTGACGAAAGCGCTCGTTCATTAGTAATTGAAGGAACACAAGGCGATGCAACTTTACGATCTTTTATGAATTGGGAGGCCATAAAATCAAATCCTGAAACTCAAAAAACATTGTTGCATTGGCAAAAATTAGGTCAATTCAGAAAAAATCATCCATCAGTTGGAGCAGGAATTCACCAGCAAATTTCGACGCAACCGTATACTTTTTCCAGAACATTTTCTAAAGGAGAATATATCGATAAAGTGGTAGTTGCATTGGATTTAAAAATTGGTGCCAAAGAAATTTCAGTTGAAACCATTTTTGCGAACGGCACCTTATTAACAGATGCATACTCCGGAAAAGAAGTACGAGTTGTAAATGGAAAAGTGACAATCAATACTGAATTCGATATTGTTTTATTGGAATTAAATAAATAATTTTCAAAATAATTTCATCCAAGCGCCTTTAGAAATGAAGGCGTTTTTTTTTATGTTTACCTTTACCAAAAATTATAGACAATGCTCAAAATTGGACATCGTGGCGCAAAAGGATATGAACCTGAGAATACATTAGTCTCTTTCCAAAAAGCATTAGACATGCAAGTGGACGGCATTGAGCTCGACGTGCATTTGAGTACTGATGGTGAAATAATCGTTATTCACGACGAAACCATTGACCGAACGACCAACGGAAAAGGTTTTGTAAATACATTATCTTTGCGCGAATTGAATGCTTTTCGAATAGATGGTACACATAAAATTCCAACTTTGAAAGAGGTTTTTGATTTGGCAAACCAAGACTGTTTTATCAATATTGAAATCAAAAGTTATGAGGCTACGGATAAAGTAGTTTCACTAATTGAAAAGTATGTCGCTAAAAAAGGCTGGAAATACGACCGATTTTTAGTTTCCAGTTTTGATTGGAATGCGTTGCAGCAAGTGGCATTTTTAAATGATAAAATTCCTATTGGCGTATTAACAGAAACCGATTTAGACTTGGCTTTGGCTTTTGCCAAATTCATTCAGGCAAAATCCATTCACCCACATTTTCATTTATTGACAAAAGAAAACACCGCGCAAATACAAGAAAAAGGATTGCAGGTTTTCCCCTGGACCATCAATGAATTAGAAGACATACAAAAAATAAAAACATTCCACGTAAACGGAATCATCACTGATTTCCCAAATAGAATATGAACCAGGATATTTTAATTTAATTTTGTATCCTCAACAAAATATTTTCTTTTAAACCATTAAGTGATTTAAGTCAATCAAGTAACGAGTTAAATAGTTTATTTTACAACAAATACTTAAAAATCTTAACTTTCTTAATGGTTAAAAAAATGAAGTTAAATTTTAATATTATCAGAGGCATTATTCCAAACAACATTTTATTTTTAAACCAATAAGCGATTTAAGTCAATTAAGCAACGAGGTAAATAATTAAGTTTATGACAAAAAAAGAGATAACGCAATTATCTTATGAAATTATTGGTTACGCCATAAAAGTTCATAAAAAACTAGGACCAGGTTTACTAGAAAAAATTTATGAAGAATGCTTGAAATATGAGCTAGAAAAAAACGGGTATAATGTAAAACAACAATTAAATATTGAAATAAATTACTATGATTTAGAACTCGCGCACCCATTACGTTTGGATTTACTAGTAAATGACACTATCATTGTAGAGTTAAAAACAGTTGAAAAATTTCACCCAATTGATGAAGCTAAACTACTAACCTACATGAAACTATTAAGTATTCCACAAGGGCTACTCATCAATTTTAATACTCTCAATATAACAAAATCATGCAAACCTTTAATTAACGAATATTTTTCAAGGTTAGCTGATGAGTAAACTTAAAAATCTTAACTCTCTTAATGGTTAAAAAATGAATCAGAATTTTGATATAATAATAGTAGGCGGCGGCGCAGCGGGTTTTTTTACAGCAATTAATATTGTGGAGAAAAATCCAAAACTGAAAGTCGCAATTTTAGAACGCGGTGCAGATGTTTTGCAAAAAGTTAGAATTTCCGGCGGTGGAAGATGCAACGTCACGCACGCTATTTTTGAGCCGAACGAATTAGTGAAATTTTACCCTCGTGGGGAAAAAGAACTACGTGGTCCGTTTCATCAGTTTTGCTCTGGCGACACGATTGAATGGTTCGAAAAACATGGCGTAGAACTTAAAATTGAAGCAGACGGACGCATGTTCCCTGTTTCGAATTCGTCACAAACCATTATTGATTGTTTCTTGAAAGCAACTCAAAAACTAGGAATCTCGCTTCTTACCGGACAAAGTGTACAATCTATTTTTAAAAAAGAAAACGTCTGGAAGATAGAAACACAAACCGAAAATTATATTGTCGAAAAGTTAATTCTAGCCACGGGCAGCAATCCGAAAGTTTGGGAGATGCTTCAAAATTTTGGTCATGCAGTAGTTAGCCCCGTTCCTTCCCTATTCACTTTCAACATCAAAGATTCCAGAATAAAAGAATTACCCGGAGTTGCGGCACAAGTAACCGTAACCGTAAAAGACACCAAACTCACATCGACAGGACCTTTATTAATTACACACTGGGGAATGAGCGGACCGGCAATTTTGAAGCTCTCCGCTTGGGGCGCCCGTATCTTGCATGACAAAAATTATCTGTTTACCATTTTTGTAAATTGGTTGAATGATGAAGACACAGCGGATGTTGAGAAAAAATTAAAAGACTTAAAACAGGAACACGCTAAAAAATCGGTTTCTAAGAAATCCCCTTTCGAAATTACCAATAGACTATGGGAAAGCTTGGTTCTTGCTTCCGGAATTGAAGTGGAGACCAAATGGGCCGACTTGTCGAAAACGCACTTGCAAAATCTAGCCAATCAATTAACAAAAGGAACTTTTCAAGTCAACGGAAAAAGTACTTTTAAAGAAGAATTTGTAACCGCTGGTGGAATCGATTTAAAGGAAATCAATTTCAAAACCATGGAAAGCAAATTGCATGAAAATCTATATTTTGCTGGAGAAATTGTAAATATCGATGCCATCACTGGCGGATTCAATTTTCAGAATGCATGGACAAGTGGGTATATTGTGGCTAATGCTATCTAAAAACAGTATTAACAAGAGTTTATAAATCCACTAAGTTTTATTTAAGAAGATTCTGATAACTTTACGCCCGTATTATCAAATCTTTATGACAACAAAACTACTCGCTTCTATTTTCATTTTTATATTATATCAAAGTGGGCTAGCACAAGGAAACAAAAGTATTCGGGGGCAAGTCTACTTTGACAAAACCGCGGCAACCAAAGTTGAGGTAATCAACGCAACCGCAAAAACAGTTACTTTGACCGATGCTGAAGGAAAGTTTACCATTGGTATCAATGTAAACGACCAATTGGTTTTTGTTGCTAAAAATCATGAAATAAAAGAAATGAAAATTTCGATAGCCGTATTAAACCAAGGTGCCATTAAAATCTCATTATCCCCAAAAGTCGAAGAACTTAAAGAAGTAATAGTTCAAAGCATGCCATCAATAAAACTAAGTAAAGATGAAAAATGGGAACAAGCCAAACTTGATCAATACACATTAGAGAAAAATGCAAAAAAATTAAAAAATCCTGGTGTTTACACAGGGAGTATTGAAAACGGCATGGATTTAATGCGAATTGGAGGGATGATTCTTAAGCTATTCCTAAAAGAAAAAGAGGAAGTTAAAAAAGTAGCAATAACCGATATAGATTTTATAACACTAGCTAAATCCAGTTGTGACCAAAAATTTTATATCGAAACTTTAAAATTAAAATCAGATGAAATAGCTATTTTCCTCCAGTTTTGTGAAGCCGACCCAAAATCGAAAACACTACTGGAAAATAGTACAGTTTTATCGATGATGGATTTTTTATCCACCAAGAATATTGAGTTTAAAAAGTTATGAAACTTAAAAGAAGCTAGCGTTTATTCATTCCATGAAAAAATGACTAAAACTAAAAACTTCCAACTATCTATTCAACCACCAAATACTTCCATTCAACACCGCAGCAAAACTCACCCACGCCAAATACGGAATAAACAAGTACCCTGCAATTTTATTAATTTTTGCAAATTGAATGTAGGTTTCAAAAATCATCAACCACAATACAATTATTTCTAGTCCAGCAAGCATTGGGTTTTGTAATCCGAAGAACAAATACGACCACAAAGCATTAAGTGCCAATTGAATTGCAAAGAAAAGCAACGCTTTTTTCACGGCTTCTTTCTCAACTTCTATTCGGTCCCAAACCAATCCTGCGGCCACACCCATCATCACATAAAGCATACTCCAAACCGGTGCAAAAATCCAATTGGGTGGATTAAAACTAGGTTTTATCAATGTAGGATACCATGTCGTAATAGCTGAACGAGTAACCATTCCAGAGAAATAACCAATGGCAAGACACGTAACGACAACTGCTAATATTCGGGTGATTTTATTCATTTTTATATTTTTAAAATATATTAATTTTTCAAAACATATTAGTCCTATAAGAAAATATGATTTTTTTGATTCTCGTATTCACTTTACAATTATAACCATTAAGAAATAAAAAAAAATTAAGATCAAACTTTAATGAAACTTAACTAATTAATGATTAAAAAATTCTTGATGGTCTAAATAGATTATTTTTATTGTTCAAATTTACTCAAATATTTCTACTGAATAACTATCTAATCGAATAAACAAATAACTCAAAAAAAGTATCTTTGCGTAAATTTTTCATTTTTATGATTGCAGCAACCGATTTTATTCCATTATTACATACCAATACTGTTGAAAGCGGGAATTTTCAATGGAGCGCACCCAGTAATATTGCACTTGTAAAATACTGGGGGAAAAAAGAGAATCAAATTCCAGCTAATCCATCGGTGAGTTTTACATTGAATAATTGCAAAACGATTACCAAATTGGCTTTCGCAAAAAAAGAAAACGACGGTTCTTTTTCTTTTGATTTGCTTTTTGAAGGGCAACCTAAAGAAGATTTCAAACCGAAAATTCAAAAGTTTTTAGAGCGAATAGAAATCTATTTGCCGTTTTTAAAAGACTATCATTTTACGATTGATACCGAAAATACGTTTCCGCACAGTTCCGGAATTGCGTCATCGGCATCAGGAATGGCAGCCTTGGCAATGAATTTAATGAGCCTCGAAAAAGCGTTAAACCCAGCAATGTCTGAAGATTATTTCTATCAAAAAGCGTCTTTACTAGCCCGTTTGGGTTCCGGAAGTGCTTGCCGAAGTGTAAAAGGACAAGTTGTGGTTTGGGGAAACCAAGCCAATATTCCTAGAAGTTCAGACTTATTTGGAGTAGAATTTCCGCATGCGATTCATGCTAATTTTTCGAATTTTCAAGACACAATTTTACTGGTTGACAAAGGCGAAAAACAAGTTTCAAGTACCGTTGGTCATGACTTGATGCACAACCATCCTTTTGCCGAAAGGCGATTTGCACAAGCGCATGAAAATTTAAATGCGCTAATTACTATTTTTGAAAGTGGTGATTTAAACTCATTTATCAAAATTGTAGAAAGCGAAGCCTTGACATTACACGCCATGATGATGACTTCGATGCCGTATTTTATCTTAATGAAACCAAACACATTACAAATCATTAATGCTATTTGGAAATTTAGGAATGAAACGCAAATACCCGTTTGTTTCACGCTAGATGCTGGTGCCAATGTACATGTTTTGTATCCCGAAAACGTTAGCGAAAAAGTTTTGCAATTTATTAAAGACGAATTAGTTGGCTATTGTCAAAATGGGCAGTACATTTGTGATCAAATAGGAAACGGAGCAGCGCTTGTTTAATCTTTTTTTGTGTATCTTTAAACATTCTTAAAAAAAAGTTGATGGATATTCAATCAGAAAAAATAGAATTGATCAAAATGTTACTTGCAACTACTGATGCCACTTTATTAAAAGCTGTAAGAAACGTTTTTGAAAAACAACAACAAACCGTTTGGACAGAACTATCAGCCGAAGAACAAGAACAAATTGAAATTAAAATCCAAGAAGACAATCGAGGCGATCAATTGGATATATAAAAATAAATACATTACAATTACCAACCCCAAATTGTTAATTTAAAATACATATGAAAGGACCTTTATTTTATTCAAAAATATTACTCTTTGGAGAATACGGAATCATTCGTGACTCAAAAGGGCTTTCAATTCCATATAATTTTTATAATGGTGCGCTAAAAAAAGAGGATAATCCCTCTCACGAAGCAATCCAATCAAACCGTCACTTGAAACGTTTTGTTACATATTTAGAAACATTGCAAAACGAGCAACCAGAACTTGTTACTTTTGATTTATCTCTTTTAAAAGAAGATGTTGAAACCGGAATGTATTTTGACTCTAGCATCCCACAAGGATATGGAGTTGGAAGTAGTGGCGCATTAGTAGCTGCTATTTACGACAAATATGCAAACAATAAAATCACGGTTTTAGAAAACCTAACCCGTGAAAAATTACTGCAGTTAAAAAATATCTTTTCTCAAATGGAGAGTTTTTTCCACGGGAAAAGTTCAGGTTTAGATCCTTTGAATAGTTACTTGAGTATTCCAATTTTAATTAATTCTAAAGATCACATTGAAGCAACGGGAATTCCTACTCAAAGTTTTGATGGTAAAGGTGCTGTATTTTTATTAGATTCAGGTATTGTGGGCGAAACCGCTCCGATGGTAAATATCTTTATGGAAAACCTAAAAGACAAAGGTTTTAGAACCATGTTGAAAAATCAATTTGTTAAATACACCGATGCATGCGTTGAAAATTTCTTAGGCGGAGATATGAAATCGCTATTCATGAACACTAAGAAGCTTTCAAAAGTAGTCTTAAACAATTTTAAACCTATGATTCCAGAGCAATTTCACGGAATTTGGCAACAAGGTATTGACAGTAACGATTACTATTTAAAATTATGTGGATCAGGCGGTGGTGGCTACATTCTTGGTTTTACCGAGGACTTAGAAAAAGCGAAAGCTTCTCTTAAAGATTACAAACTAGAAGTAGTTTATCAGTTTTAGTCACCCTCTCCAAAACCCTCTCCAAAAGAGAGGGAAAAGAAAACCTAAAGCAGTATCTTTAGTATTGGGAACCATATCTTATTAAATAAATCTAAATGTTAAGCAGGCAACACAAACTTCTAATAATGAAAATTGCAAGTTTGTTCTCTGTTGTGCGCGGATACAACATTCCCATCATTATTTTAGCCCAGTATCTTTCGGCAGTATTTATTTTGGCCCCTGAAATAAGAGCACTCGATATTTTACTCGATTACAATTTATTTATTCTGGTTTTCGCATCTTCACTAACGATTGCATCTGGATATATCATCAACAACTTTTACGATAGTCAAAAGGATTTAATCAACCGCCCTACTAAATCAATGTTGGATCGATTGGTGAGTCAAAAAACAAAATTAAACGTTTATTTTACACTTAATTTCATTGTCGCTTTGATGGCTTTGTTTGTTTCGTGGCGTGTATTTTTATTCTTTTCAGGATATATATTTTTCATTTGGTTGTACTCCCATAAAATAAAAAAATACCCAATCATAGGAAATCTAATGGCTGCTTTACTCGCTGTTTTGCCTTTTTTTGCGATACTTCTGTATTTTTACACCCGAATTCCATTTGAAGAAATTGAAAATTACAAACAGCAACTTGGAGTAATTTTTGCGCATGCCTCCTTTTTATTTTTGCTGTTACTCATTCGGGAAATGATTAAAGATTTAGAAAATCTTAAGGGGGATTTAGTAAACGACTACAAAACGATTCCCATTGTTTACGGCGAGGAAACATCAAAAAAAATAATTACTCTTTTGACTATTTTGACAGTACTTCCTGTTTATCTTTTGATCGAAATTTACGATGTAGGCTACATGGACGGCTACTTTTATTCCTGTTTGATAGTACTTATTTTTTTTCTGATTTACCTGTGGAAGTCAAATACTAAGCTACAATTCTTGTTGCTTCATAATCTTTTAAAATTTCTTATCGTAGCTGGAGTCTTTTGCATTGTCTTGATTAATCCAAGTGTTTTATGGCACGGGAAAAGATTGTTGATGACGGTTTAGATTCATTCTAGTTTTAGCATTTAAAAGCGTTGTAAAAACACTCTGAAAGACTACCAAATGTTTCATTGAAGATAGCCCCGATAGTAGTGAAAATCCTTTTCTTTTTTCCTTTAAAAAAGAAAAGATTGCAACGGATAGCGGGAATTAGCTCCAAAAAAAACGATACTTAAATATATTAATTAGCTTACTAACTAGCCAGTTAACGTTTTTATAATTGGCGGTTATTGATTGTCAAGTATATAAATAGTATCTTTGCACAAATTATTGGAATATTATGAATAACAAGGAAGGCAATAATAAGAAAAGTGGTCCAAGAGCAGCTAGCTCAAGACCAAGTTCGAATAAGCCAAAACCTGCCATGCAGAAGCGCGCCCAAGGGCCAAAAAAAGTTAAAGTTACTACTAAAGTTGCCGATATCGCTACTGATAAAGTAGAGAAAAAACCAAATCAAGCACCAAAGAGACCGAAAGTAAAAGACGAAATTCGTTTGAATAAATATATTGCAAATTCTGGTGCGTGCTCGCGTCGTGATGCGGATATTTACATTCAATCTGGTACTGTAAAAGTAAATGGAATTCCTGTAACCGAAATGGGATACATGGTAAAACCAGGGGATGTTGTTAATTTTGATGGATCTACATTGACTCCAGAGAAAAAAGTGTACATCTTGCTGAATAAACCTAAAAACTTCACCACTGCGATGGACGAAGGTCAGGAATACCGTAATGTATTGGAATTGGTAAAAGGTTCTACTACTGCAAAAATTGGTGCAGTAGGACGAATGGACAAAAACACAACAGGATTGTTATTGTTCACGAACGACACGGACATGATTCGTAAGTTTACATTACCAAGTCAAAAATCATCTAAAATTTACCAAGTTTCATTAGATAAAAACTTAAAATTTGAAGATTTAGAAAAAATCCAAAAAGGATTAACACTAGACGGTCACCGTGTTTTTGTAGAAGACGTAAGTTACATAGAAGGCGAGGCAAAAAGTGAAATCGGATTGCAATTAAGATCAGCTAACGTAAAAGTTGTTCGTTCTATCTTTGAACACTTTAGTTATGATGTACTGCGTATCGACAGAGTTTCTTTTGCAGGTTTAACCAAAAAGAATTTACCTAGAGGAAACTGGAGGTTGCTTACCGAACAAGAAATCATCAATTTGAAAAACGTTTAATACATTTTCAAATTATAAATAGTAAATCCCGTTTCGCATAGCGAAAGGGGATTTTTTGATTAAAAACACAATCTTACAATAGTATGACGCCAGAAAAATTACAATCAATTGCTTTTAAATGGTTTGAAAGTTTCAACAATAAAGAATTAGAAAAATTATTGTCCTTATACGATGATGAAGCAGTACATTTTAGTCCAAAACTAAAAATGCAACATCCCGAAAGTGATGGTTTTGTTAGCGGCAAAGAAGCTTTGCGTAGCTGGTGGAAAGATGCTTTTGAACGCTTACCCAGTTTAAACTACAAAGTAAAATCGCTTACCGCAAATGGAGACCGCGTATTCATGGAATATACCAGAACTGTTACTGGTGAAGTTGACCTGCAAGTGGCGGAAGTCCTAGACATTAAAGAAAATAAAATAATTGCCTCGAGAGTGTATCACGGATAAAAAATTGATTTTTTCAAATCTGGTATTCTACGTATATCCCAAAACAGAAACCTAAGAACCCATTCGTTTTAAACCGAATGGGATTTTTTTTGACTGATAGGGAATGAAAATATAAAAAGTCCATGTACCGCATTACAATAGCAATATATTTGGGGTAATAATTAATTATTTTTGGATAAATTAGCTTCACTAATAATCAAATCTAAATAATGAAAAAAATAACCACACTTTTCTTCTCAATAACAGCATCGTTGCTGCTTATTAATTGTAAATCTGAAGACAAAAAACAAGATTTTACAAGTTTAACAAAAAGCTATTTTGACGACAAAAACGCTATGGATCCTTTAGGAGCAACACAAAGTGGTCAAAATCAATATAACGATCAGTTGCAATTTGAAATGACAGACAGTTATAGAAAATCGCAAGCTGCTTTTTATGACAAATACGAAACAGCATTAAATACAATTTCAAAAGAAAACTTAACAGCGGAAGAAAAAAACAGCTACGAAATCATAAAATGGGAAGTTGAGATTGGAAAAAATCTACTCAAACAGCCTACCAATTTACTTCCTGTACATCAATTTTGGGGTACACACCTTACGATGGGACAATTTGCAGGAGGAACTAACGCACAACCTTTTAAAACAGAGCAAGACTACACCAATTTCTTGAAGAGAATGGATAAGTACTCCGTTTGGATCGATTCGGCAATGGTCTACATGAAAAAAGGAATGGCAAAAGGAGTAGTATTACCAAAATCGCTGACGGTAAAACTAATTCCGCAATTTGCAGAGATGGCGACACCCAAAATCGAAGATAATTTATTTTACTCTGCCATTAAACTGATGCCAGACTCTTTCCCCGAAAGTATCAAAAAAGATTTAACCGCCAAGTATACTGCCACCATCAATGACAAATTGATTCCGAAGTATAAAAAAATGGCTGATTTCTTAAACAAGGAATTTCTTCCTGCATCTAGAACAACAAGCGGAATAGGCAGTTTGCCTTTTGGAAAAGATTTATATGCTGCCTACGTAAAGCAATGGACCACTACTGATATGACTCCCGAAGCCATTCATGAATTAGGATTGAAAGAAGTTGCCCGTTTAACAGCCGAAATGGAAAAGGTAAAAACTCAAGTGGGTTTTAAAGGTACATTAATCGAGTTTTTTGAAGAGGTTCGAAACAAAAAAGAACTAAAACCTTTCACCAAACCAGAAGAGGTTATTGCTAATTTTCAAAGTATTTACACCCGTATTAAACCCAACGTAGACAAATTATTTGCGTTACAACCGCAAACAAAATTTGAAATCAGACGCACAGAAGCTTTTAGAGAACAAACAGCGAGTGCCGAGTATAATCAAGGAACGGCTGACGGAACGCGACCAGGAATTTTTTATGTTCCTATTCCAGATGTAGCAAATTATAATATGTATGGTGACGAAGATTTGTTTTTGCACGAAGCGATTCCGGGTCATCACTTCCAAATATCCTTGCAGCAGGAAAACAAAAGTTTGCCTGATTTTAGAAAATTCAATTGGTTTGGTGCTTACGGCGAAGGCTGGGCATTATACACAGAAAGTTTAGGTAAAGAGTTAGGATTGTATCAAGATCCGTATCAGTATTTTGGTATGCTGGGCAATGAAATGCACCGAGCGGTTCGATTAGTGGTAGATACTGGTTTACACGCTAAAGGTTGGTCGAGAGAGAAAGCTATCCAGTTTTCCTTAGCCAATGAAGCCGAAAGTGAAGCGAGTATTATCCCTGAAATAGAGCGTTACATGGCTATTCCTGGACAGGCACTTTCGTATAAAATTGGTCAGTTAAAAATAATGGAGCTCCGCAAAAAAGCCGAAACTAAAATGGGAGCTAAATTTGATATTAAAAAATTCCATGAAAAAGTATTAGAATCAGGTGTAATGCCATTAGCATTATTAGAGATGAAAATAAATGCGTGGATAGAAAACAAATAAATTACACATAAAACTATAAAAAAAGCTTCTCGATTGAGAAGCTTTTTTTGTGCGGATAATACTCCTTCCCGATAATCTCGGGATGAACTTCTCGTCTATTCCCACAAAAAAAGTCCAAACTTTCGTTTGGACTTTTTTGTGCGGATAATAGGACTCGAACCTACACGCCTTGCGGCACCAGATCCTAAGTCTGGCATGTCTACCAATTTCACCATATCCGCGCAATTGTGGGTGCAAAGATACACTTAACTTCTTATTTTCAAAACAATTTTGATAAAAAATATTCATACTCTTTTTGTACTTTTGAACATACAAACAAAATTCACCTAATGGAAAATATTAAAGCATACGTTCAAGAACACAAAGATCGCTTTATCAACGAGTTAATCGAATTACTAAAAATTCCATCTGTAAGTGCCGACACCGCCTACTCACATGATGTTTTTGAAACTGCCGATGCCGTAAAAGCCAGTTTAGAGAAAGCCGGCTGCGATCTAGTCGAAATTTGCGACACACCAGGCTACCCAATTGTGTATGCCGAAAAAATCATCGACCCTAACTTACCTACCGTTTTAGTGTACGGACATTATGATGTACAACCACCAGATCCATTGGAACTTTGGACTTCACCCCCATTTGAACCCGTAATCAAAAAAACCGACATTCATCCCGAAGGCGCTATTTTTGCCCGTGGATCGTGTGATGACAAGGGTCAAATGTACATGCACGTAAAAGCATTAGAATATATGTTTCAATCCAACACTTTGCCTTGTAATGTCAAGTTTATGATTGAAGGCGAGGAAGAAATTGGATCTAAAAGTTTGAGCTGGTTTGTAGAACGCAACCAAGAAAAACTTAAAAACGATGTGATTTTAATTTCAGATACCGGAATGATTTCGAATCAGCAACCGTCGATCACCACTGGTTTACGTGGATTAAGCTACGTAGAAGTTGAAGTTACAGGTCCAAACCGCGACTTACATTCCGGATTGTACGGAGGTGCCGTAGCAAATCCAATCAATGTGTTGGCAAAAATGATTGCATCGCTTCATGATGAAAACAACCACATTACCATTCCCGGTTTCTATGATAATGTAGAAGAACTATCTACGGAGGAAAGAGCTGAAATGGCCAAAGCGCCTTTTAGCCTTGAAAACTATAAGAAAGCACTCGACTTAAACGACATTTACGGCGAAAAAGGCTATGTAACGAACGAAAGAAATTCCATTCGGCCTACACTAGACGTTAACGGAATCTGGGGCGGTTACACCGGAGAAGGCGCAAAAACCGTCATTGCGAGCAAAGCATTCGCCAAAATCTCCATGCGTTTGGTTCCGAATCAAGATTGGGAGCACATCACTGAATTGTTCACCAAACATTTCACCAGCATTGCCCCTGCAGGCGTAACCGTACTCGTAAAACCGCATCATGGCGGGCAAGGTTACGTAACCCCAATAGACAGCATTGGGTACAAAGCCGCAAACATGGCGTATACTGAAACCTTTGGCGTTCCCGCAATTCCAGTGCGTTCCGGAGGAAGTATTCCTATTGTAGCGTTATTCGAAAAAGAACTAAAAAGCAAAACTATCCTCATGGGATTTGGTCTGGACAGCGATGCCATTCACTCGCCAAACGAACACTTCGGGATCTTCAATTACCTAAAAGGAATTGAAACCATTCCGTTGTTTTATAAATATTTCGTGGAGTTATCAAAATAAATTCCTTTCCATAAATACTAAATCCGCTCTAAACAGGGCGGATTTTTTTTGGGCGTTCCCCGCGAAAATAGCGGGTCAGGCTGTCCGTTCTCAATCTTTTTATTTTTTGAAACAAAAAAATAAAAAGGATTTCCACTTCCATCCTTAACGCAACTATTGCTCGTTGATAGATTTCTTAAAGGAGATAAGATAGTTTTAGTTGTAGAAAAATTGTGGAAATACTTTATTTTAAATCCAATAGAAACCCAAAAGCAATAAGAACTAAGCTTGCAAGTGGTCCTGAAAAGATGCACATCAACAAGGTTTGGCCGTCTCCGTAACATGCCAAATCCACACCAAGCAAAGTAATTAATAAAACAGTATTTGATAAGGTATATATGATCAAAGAATAAAATCTAAAATTACGTTTAACTTCAATTTCAGTCTTTAGCAAAATATTGTCCAACCTATAGCCATAGAAAACCATCATTCCAATTACCGTTACTGCTGAAATCCAAAGAACAATTAAATAGCCAGTTTCACAGTTACTAGTGATTTTTTCTAAGCCCATTGCCGCGAGAAGACCAGGAAACAATGTCCAAGTTGGAAAAATTGGTATCAATGACCATAGCGCATTAATAAAGCTATATTTTGTAAATCTAAAATCCATAAAAAGTATATTAGTAATGTTTGGTGGATGTTTAAAATTTCTCAATCGATTCGAGAAATTCTAAGTTATGGCTACAAAACACTAGTTGATAAAAACTAAAATCAGTCACCTGAGAATCTCCGATCGCGCGAATACGTACTAAATTTATCGATTTGATAGCGCGGAATTGCATTCCGTGCCCGCAAAGTTGAACAAACAAAACCAATTAAGAAGCTACATTGTGTAAAAAATTATACTCTTTCTTGTTTGATGGAGCAATGTTTTTTTGATTGGTTGTTCTCAATAGCAGTCGGCACAGAATGCACCCGAGGCTTTAGCCGAACTGACGTAGTAATTCTGCGCCATCAGGTACACCTTATGCATATCCAAGCGACTTAGCATTGATGGTTTTTTGAAATCATTTTTTATCTTTATTTTCTTTAAAATATAATCATTAAATTTACAAAACAATAGCGTAATGAAAGGCGGTATCTTTCGATTTGCGAAATAGTATCTTAAAATGATTCAAAAATAATATGAAAATATTCACAACTGTTCTTATAAGCTTGTTTTACAACCTTGTTTTTCCTCAAACTCCAATTGAAGGGAAGTCTTTCATAATAAACACTGCGAATAATTACTCTTTTTTAGAAAATGTAATTAAATCAAAAAAGATAGTTTTATTAGGAGAACAATCACATGGAGACGGAGCTACATTTGACGAAAAAGTTGAAATTGTAAAATACCTTCACGAAAAAATGGGATACAATACAATTGTTTTTGAAAGTGGTTTTTATGACCATTATAAAGCATTTAAACAGTATTCTGAAAACAAATCAAACATTTCAATTTTCAGTGAAGCTGTTTTTGGAATATGGTCTGACACAAAAGCATTCCAAAATTTAATGGATTATGTAAACGAACGAGCAAAACAAAATGATCCTATAAAGATTCTAGGTTTTGATTCCCAAGAAGGGTCTATATTTAAGAATCATTATATGGATGATTTAATAAAATTATTTCAAAATAGAAAAATTACTTTTCCTGAAAATGTAATCATAAGTATAGAAAAATCATTTGTTTCAAGGGATTTAGAAGATGTAGCATCTAATAAAAAAGATTCCCTTGAACTTTATAAAAATTTTGATTTTGTAATGAATTCGTTCAATAAAATTGAAAATGTAAATTTTGATGAAAAAATAATGAAACAAGTTTTTATTAGTAAAATTGCCGATGTGTCATTTGATATTATGCAATTACAAAAACAAAAAATTGCTGTTCAAAATCCTAGAGATGAGCAAATGGCAAAAAATCTTATTTTTTTATCTGAAATTTACCCTAACGATAAGATGATTTGCTGGGGAGCTTCTTACCATTTTTCTAAAAAAATCAACCAATTTGAATATACAGACGAGACAGAAGATTACTTCAAACAATATGCTAATAATGAAATAAAAAATACTGGATATACTGATTACAAAACAGGTGACGGCTCAAAATTACTTGAAGGAGCAATTCCAATGGGCGAGTTACTAAAAAAGCACTTTGGCGAGCAAATTTATAGCATTGCTTTTTCATCTTATGAAGGAGAATACGGTATTGTAGATGAAAAACCATTTCCTATACTGCAACCGCCATTTAATAGCATAGAGCATCAGCTATATGATAAAGCTACTTCAAAAACTTTTTTTGAGTTTAATAAAAATGACAACAATAGCTATTATTGTTCTGCATTAGGAAATATTCCTTTCAAGGCAAAATGGGGCTTTATATTTGATGGATTGCTGTTTATTAAAAAATCATACCAACCAGAGATAAGAAGTTATCCAAAACCGGTCATTAACAACTCTAAAGAAGAAGTGTTTTCTATTGTTGGAAAAATAATAGATTCTAAAAATAGAAAAGTAATACCTAATGCAGAAGTATCCCTAGTGAAAACTAAAAGAAGTATTGTTGCCAATAAAGATGGTGCTTTTAGTTTTACTATTCAAAAAAAGGATTTTCAAGACAAATTAATAATTTCCGCAATGGGATACGCCACGGACACAATCAATATTTCGAGCATAATAAGTACTAATAAAAACCAGATAAACATTAGACTAAGATCACACAAATTTGAAGGGATAATTTTAGATGAAGTTGTCGTTAATTCCGCAAGAAAATCATTGACCGCCGAAGATATTGTTACAAAAGCAAGAAATAATATTGAACTTAACTATTACCAAGATCCATACAATCAAAAATTTTATTTCCGAACTCAAATCATCAAAAAAAATAAAATTACATCCAACATAGAAGCGGTTATAAATACATACAATTCTAATGGAATGAAAGGAGTAAATACACCTGACGAAGAATTATATGGTGAAATACAACAAATGCGTACATTAGCTGAAGATAATATTAATAATCAGTATGGTAAAATAACTAATTTTGCGTTTATTTTTGACAGAGATGTAATATTGAGTAAATCTAATGTACTATATAAAACGTCTTCTTACAATTTAAAAAAAGAGGAAGTCTTGCTATATAACGATAGAAAAGTTTATAAAATTAGTTTCGTCAATAATTCGCCTGGATCATATTCTACCGGATATGGTTATCCTGCTCCAAAAAAATCATCTGGAATATTATATATAGATACTGAAACTTTTGCGGTACTAAAATATGAACATTGCGTTGTAAGAGAGCCTTCTGAAATCAAAAATGAAAAAGACAAAATGGCTCAAATGCTGCATAAAATAATTTTTACATATAAAATACATGAGGGTAAATATTTTATAAATTATTGTAATGTCATAAATAAATCAATAATTACATCAATAGCCGATAATGTAATTTTAAGTGAAAACTTTTTAGTGAATAATGTAATGTCTATTGATGTTAAATATTCCAATGTAGAAAAAATTGAGCGCCATCTTCAAAAAATAAATCAGAATATTACACTTAAAGAAGATTCTAAGTTTTGGAATAACAACAATTTTATACTTCAAGATGATAAGGTAATATTTGATTTGTGTGATTAACTTTAATTTTCTTTCGCTTTTTTCCACTTTTTGATATTTAAGTGGTTTTCTAAACTCCATTTCTTATATTTCATATCTCAAATGCACTATTTGAAATTTAAAATTTCACACCGAACTTATTAGGTACTAAAATACTTGGTCAACATATCGAGTGTATGTTTCGTTTGCCTTTTTTAAATATAAACAAAATTCTTATGGCTACATTAGAGCCTATTATTAAATCGATCTAAGGAGTTAACATGACTTAAACACCAAATCCTCTTGTAAATCCCTGACCACCAAATTATTTTTCTTAAAAATTTGTTTATTTCATTTTTTATTCTACATTTGTAGAGCAATGTTTTAATCTGTAGAAATGAAAATCCAAAATCAGTATATAATCATCATCATTCTTTTTTGCATAAGCTTGACTAGTTGCAAAATAAATCAAACCAAAAACGGATTAAAAACAGGTAAATGGATTCAAACCGAAAACTTCATGAATATCGAATCTGTCGCAACAGGAAGATACAAAAAAGGAGAAAAAATTGGAACTTGGAAAGAGTTTATGAACGATAGATTACTTTCAAAAGAAAAATATAAAAAAAACAGTTGCCATGTGATTAAATATCACAATACAGGAAAAATTCAACAAATAGGATTTTCAAAAAAAGAGGTAATCGAGTCAAAAATAGAATGGCTACCCACAGGAGAATGGATATTTTACGACTCCGAAGGAGTTTTGCTAGGAACCAAAATCTACGAAAAGGGAATACCCATTCAAGAAATTTACACCAATTAAAAAATAAACATGCAACAACTCACGAACGCCGAAGAACAAGTAATGGAACACCTTTGGAAACTCGAGAAAGCCTTCATGAAAGACTTGCTTGAAGCCTACCCAAAACCAAAACCAGCAACCACAACCATCGCTACTTTATTAAAAAGAATGATCGACAAGCAATTTGTGGCCTACAATGAATTTGGAAACTCTCGGGAATATTATCCTTTGGTCAAGAAAACCGATTATTTCTCGAAACACGTCAACGGATTGATTAGTAATTTCTTTAATAATTCGGCGTCACAATTTGCTTCTTTCTTTACCACTGAAACCAATTTATCTCAAACGGAACTGGAAGATCTAAAGAAAATAATAGACAGTGAAATTCTAAAAAAGAAAAAATGACCGACTTTCTAATTAAATCGACAATTACTTTATTGGTGCTACTGGCAGTGTATTATTTGTTTTTGGAAAAAGAAAAAATACACGTTTTCAATAGGTTTTACCTGTTGTTCAGTCTTGTTTTTTCGATGGTGATTCCATTTATAACTATTGAAGTCATTGAGGAAATAGCACAGCCTACAGTCAATCCGGGAAATATCCAGATACTGCAAGGAAGCGCTGTAATACTGGAGGAAACAAACTATTTGGTTATAGGAATATGGAGTTTGTATGCTGTAGTAACACTCGTTTTGGCGATTCGTTTTTTCAGTAATATCATCAAGATTTCGTCTAAAATGAAGATAAATACACCAATTAATTATAAGAATGCCAAATTGATTTTGGTTCCCGAAAAAATATTGCCGCACACTTTCCTGAATACGATTTTCATCAACGAAACAGAATACAACAACCGTGAAATTGAAGCTGAATTATACACGCACGAGCTCACGCATGTGACTCAAAAACACACGTTGGATATTTTATTCATCGAACTATTGAAAACCGTTTTTTGGTTCAACCCTATTTTTATTTTTTACAAAAAAGCCATACAACTCAACCACGAATTTCTTGCCGATGAAAAAGTAGTGACCTCCTATAACAATGTTCCGTTCTACCAATCTTTATTGCTTTCAAAGGCAAGCGATAACCCAACTTTTTACTTGGCCAGTAATTTGAATTATCTAATAACTAAAAAACGATTACTCATGATGACAAAAACCACATCAAGCTCGAAATCAATTGCTAAGAAAATCATTTTGATTCCGCTATTTACTGGACTAGTACTATTTTTATGCGTCCAAACAATTACACAACCAGCAAATGACAAGGATAATTCCTCACTATCTGAGGATAAAAAAAGAGATGCCTATTACGAAGACGTTCGATTAATTGTAAAAGACAACCGCAAAAAAGTCTTAATAAATAAAAAATATGAAGTTCTTACGCTAAATGAAAAGAGATCTTATATTGGCAATGCTCCAGCGGAAATCAAAAGGAAAAGTCCAACGAACAAAGAATTTGAAGCCTGGATAAATGACACTAGATTTTCAGGAATATTAGACGGCAAAAAAATCAACAATATCGATTTAAAAAAATATAACGCACATTATATTGTAAGATATTCAAGATATTACAATCCAACTTTAAATGGCAAATCTATTGAAACTGATTTAAATCATTATCTACTATTTAGCAACTCTTATTTTGAAAAGCATTTAAAGGATAAAGACAAAAAAGCTTTTTTCAAAGTAATTGAGAAAACAATAAAAGAAGGCACAGTTACAAAACCAGTAATTATTAATGAGGTGCAAAGAAATATATAATAGACAGTGAAATTCTAAAAAAGAAAAAATGACCGACTTTCTAATTAAATCGACAATTACTTTATTCGCGCTACTGGCAGTGTATTATTTGTTTTTGGAAAAAGAAAAAATACACGTTTTCAATAGGTTTTACTTGTTGTTCAGTATTGTTTTTTCGATGGTACTTCCATTCATAACTATCGAAGTCATTCAGGAAATATCGCAGCCTACAGTCAATCCGGGAAATATCCTGATACTGCAAGGAAGTGCTGTAATACTGGAGGAAACAAACTATTTGGTTATAGGAATATGGAGTTTGTATGCTGTAGTAACACTCGTTTTGGCGATTCGTTTTTTCAGTAATATCATCAAGATTTCGTCTAAAATGAAGATGAATACACCAATTAATTATAAGAATGCCAAATTGATTTTGGTCCCCGAAAAAACGTTGCCGCATACTTTCTTGAATACGATTTTCATCAACGAAACGGAATACAACAACCGTCAAATCGAAGCCGAATTGTACACGCACGAACTCACGCATGTGACTCAAAAACACACGTTGGATATTTTATTCATCGAACTATTGAAAACCGTTTTTTGGTTCAACCCTCTTTTTATTTTTTACAAAAAAGCCATACAACTCAACCACGAATTTCTTGCTGACGAGAAAGTAGTGAAATCCTATAACAATGTTCCGTTCTATCAATCTTTATTGCTATCGAAAGCGAACGAGAACCAAACTTTTTACTTGGCCAGTAATTTGAATTATTTAATAACTAAAAAACGATTACTTATGATGACAAAAACCACATCAAAATCAAAAGCAATACTTAAAAAAATTATCTTGCTACCTTGTTTTACTGGTCTAATTTTACTTTTATGTGTTGAAAGTATTGCCCAAGAAAAACAAGTTAACAATGCAAAAAGCAATGCGCAAAATACCATTTCCGATAAACAAAAAAGAGATTCTTACTATAGCGGAGTCCGATTAATTGTTAAAGACAAGAATAAAAAGATCCTAATTGATAAAAAATATGAAGAATTATCTTTAGAAGAAAAAAAACGATTCCTATTCTATCTTCCAACTCCTTCTCAAAAAAAGTCACCATCAAAAAAAGAATTTGAAAGTTGGAAAAACGAAAAAAATGGTGCCTTTTGGATTGACGGAAAAAATATCCCAAACTCAACATTAAACAGATACAAAGCTGATGACATAGCATCATTCTCCAAAAGTTTTATTTACAAAAATGCACGAACAAAAAAACATCCACAAGAATATCAATATAATTTATACACACACAACTATTTTAATAGTAATTTAAAAAATGCCTACAAGAAATTTCCAGGTAAAGAAATTAACATTACAGTAATGGGCAAAAAAAAGGTCAAAGAAGTAGCAATCAAAATGCAACCAAATAAAGCTAAAGCGACAACCAAAACTGACATTTACAATACTGCAGGAATAACTACCAAACCTGATTTCCCAGGAGGAATAATGGAATTTTACAAATTTGTTGGCAATAATTTTAAAACTCCAAAGCAGCCTAACTTAAAAGGAAAAGTATACATCACCTTTGTTATAGAAAAAGACGGCAGTTTAAGCGACATAAAAAACATACGTGATATTGGTTTTGGAACCGGTGAAGAAGCCATACGTGTTTTGAAAACATGCCCGAACTGGATTCCCGGAAAACTGAACGGCGTCCCTGTTAGAGTAATGTACAGCTTACCAATAACGATTCAATCTAAATCATAATCGTAAAAAAGAAATCCGCTTCTTTTGAAGCGGATTTATCAAACTAAACGTTTTGCTGCTTTGAGATGGCTGGAAGTTCGTAAACTCTCAATTTTCGGCTTAACGAAAACTTTATGCGAAACGGTAATACCACTAAATACCAGATAACTCAAATTGGCGGTTACCTGCTACCTTTTTTATTTCGGAATACCTTTTCTAGTTGGAAGTTCTATCCATTCTTTTATTTTACCTATAAATTCCCATACATCATTGCCTGCTGGTTGTAAGTAATCTTTTGAATCAGGATTTTCGCCCATTTTAGAAAAAATATCAATTAACCATTTAGAGCCGTGTCCAGCAATTTTCATATGCTTTAACCAACTTTCTAATTCTCCGTTACGAACTATGAAAACTCCATATTCATCTAGTTGATTCAAAAAATTTTCACAGGCTTCTTTATTTTCGCCCTCTAATACCTCAATTCCACCTTCAATTTTCCATCTTTTTTCTGTTTCATTTAACTTATCATAAATTTCTTTTCTTTGGTTATGAAAAGATTTATGGTTTAATGATGGTAAATATGCTCCTTCAAGTAATTTAGTAAATACTTGACCACCCTCTTTAAATACATCAATATCTACAATACCTACAGCAGGAATACCTAACTCTCTCAAAGGTTTTACAATATCCCATACTGTTTGCTTATTTTGTGCGTTCAGAAATAAACAATTAGAAATACCTCGACGGTCATTCTTTGTTATTAACCTTTCATTAATTTCTTGATAAAAAGCTCGGTCTGAATCAGCTTCAGTAACAATTACAGCTTCATAAAAAAGACCATTTAAGACACCAGTAGAACGAAGTAAAGGGTGGCGCATTAAATAAAGAATTTTTTCCTTTTCTAAAATTCTAGATGTTGCAACTCCATTTTTATAAGTTAGCCTGACTATGTTTAATGGAGAACCTGACTGAATACAGCCCATTAAAAAAGACGAACTGTGTGTAGCGGCAATAAGTCTTTTATTTGTATTCCGTAATGATTGTCCTATTTCTTTTCCAAGTTTATTTGACAATGCTGGGTGTAAAAAAGCTTCTGGTTCATCAATTAAACTTATTTTTGGATCTCCTGCTAAAATAGTTGTGATTATACCTGTAAAGGCTTTTACGCCATCACTAGTGTTTTCAATTAATAAACCTTTCTTGTGAAAATCAATAGCATCTTGATCCCAACCTCTTTCTTGTTGTTCTGTTTTTGGTGCTGTATCGGATAATCTAACTCTTAGATATCCTGATTTAGTTGGGTCAATCACATAATACTTTTCAAATGCATCGTAAATAATTCTTCTAACTTCAGACCGAAGTGAGTTATTTAAAAATAAATGAGCTAAATGATTTGTAGGTGTTAATTGTAAATCGCCAGCACTTTGTTCTCTTAAAAGATTTAATCTATTACTTCCATCTAATCTAATAGTGTATAAACTTAAGAACTTTGGAAAAGTCCAATTTCTTTGTGAATTTGGGTTTAAGGATTCTCTAATTAAATCTTGCGGATTTATTTCAAATCGTTTAGCTTGATTATCTTGAGGATTAAGTTTTCCAATAATTTTATTTCCTTTTTGAATATTGTCATTTAATGTGGGATATTCTTCTATGTTGTTAATTTCCTCTTCTATTTCATTTTCAATTAAAGAAGTATATGTTATTTTGTTTAGAATTAAATCTCCAGTTTGTTCTTGTCCATTTCTAATTGCGTTTTCTATTTCAATTAAAATTCTGCTTTTTCCTGAATTATTCGGACCTACAAATACAGTTATAGGTGTAATGTCAATATTTAGATTTTTCTGACCTGTAGATGATCCAGATTTTAATTCAATTTTGTCTATCATAGTATTCTGTTGCGTTAAGGTTGCAGGTAACTGATATGTAAGCGTAACAAACCTTCTTATACACCTAAACATGGGTAGATTAGCAAAAGTTGTTTCGCAATGCGCTACCCAAATATATTAAAATTTTCTTAAAATTTAGTAAAAAACGGCGCGTCATTGAAATGCGTTGCGTGACGGATGGCAGCGAAAATCCTTTGTGTTTTTTAACCTGAATTTATTTCAGGTTCTAAAAAAAAACAAAGATTGCAGCGAACTGCCCGACCCATAGTGGCGAGGAGGAACGACGAAGCAATTTGCAGGGTCACGCCCAAAAAATCCTTTTTCAAAAAAAAGAGGATGCTAAATCCTTTTTATATTATCTCTAAAAAATTTTAGAGAACTCCATAGTTCCTGCCAGTGACCGGTTCCAGCTTGTCCGCCATGGAGGATTCAAACAGAGTTTCATTGCTCCTGCAGCGCGCACAACGAATCTCTCGCTGTTGGGCGATTGGCAAAATTTTACACCTTAATTTTCGGTTTCATAAAAGTTTTTTTCGCTTCAAGAGTCTTAGATTGCTCTTTTTTCGATTTTATGTATTCACTAATTTCTTTTCGCTCTATATCTGTCAAAGGTTTGCTTTTAATAATAAAATCAATTCCTTTCGGTTCTTTAATTAATCCCATATTTTTAGTTTTTAAAATATTTTTCTACCAAAAATTTTGAAGCATCAGTATCAATAATCATTCTTTGATTTTTAAAATGAAATGCACCTAAAGTTTTTTCATAATGCTCAATTAATTGCGTTTTTGCTGTAAATGCAACAAATCCGTCAAATCCTTTCTGAAAAGAAAGCTTACAAGCATAAGCAACTAAATTTCCTGCAACTCCTTCATACAATTTGTTTTCGCCAATGTTGAATGGAGAACTTTCTAATAAATCCATATAAATATGGTCAGCTTCAATCGTTATACTTAATAATCCTTGAATAATATTTGTATTATGTTCAATGGTTAATTTATAGACTTCTTTTTTAATGTCGTTAAATTCAGATTTCCAATCAAAATTCCAACCATTTTTTTTAATAATATCTTTTAAGTCTGATTTTGTAAGTAGAATAACTTCGGTTTGGAAACTGTCGCCAGAGATTGTATTTAAGATAGAATTAGTCAAACTATCTATAATAAAATGTTGCTCTATAAATTTCTTTTTTTCCATATCTCAAATTTACGAATTTTCATTACGATATAGAATTTTTCAGTTTTTATTTTGTGTAATTACTAAAATCAGGATTGAAATCTGTAAAAATATAAACACATATGATTATTGAACAAACGATTAAAGACAAGAGATTTTGTTTCAAGAATTTTAATGTTAGAGCAATAAATAATCCAATTGAAATTATAAAACCTTTTTTTGCATATGGTTCAAAAAATTCAAAATCGATGTATTTTGGTATTAACGGATTCGTAAGATTTAATTTTGTAAAATGGTATTGTGCGAAAATCGCAACTAAAAGTAGAATTAAAAGTAAAATTAAGAACATTGAAAATTTCTCAATTTTATTTGACTTATTTAGTTGAATTAGCTTTTCTTTCATTTTTGGCTTTTATTTAGTACGATTTTTTTTAAGCTGACGTACAACTAGTTCATAAGCAAAACAAACCTTCATATTTACACCTAAACCAATGTATATTGACAAAGGTTTGCCTCACTTCGTATTTTTCAAATATATTAAGATTTTCTTACAAGTCATTAAAAAAAAGACGCGTCATTGCTATGTCTTGCGTGAGGGATGGCAGCGAAAATCCTTTGTGTTTTTTAACCTGAATTTATTTCAGGTTCTAAAGAAACATAAAGATTGCAGCGAACAGCCCGACCCAAAGTGGCTAGGAGGAACGACGAAGCCAACTACAGGGTCACGCCCAAATCCCAATACAAACTCGCTGAAATTCATAAAAAATCCGCAACTGTAGATTTACATCACAAGGAGCGGATTTAGCAAACTAAAATCTAAAAAAACTAATAATTACTACTTCTAACTAAACTCTTTATCTGGATTATATCCTAAATACGGCATGGCAATTTCTTTGAAAATAACGCCATAATCCTCTAATTCTTTTAAAATAGGTTCATATACTTCTTTGCGGATGGGCAATTGAACGCCTGGCGTGGTAATTTTGCCATTCAAAATCAATAATGTGGCCATCGCTACGGGTAATCCTACTGTTTTTGCCATGGCGGTATAGGTTTGATCGTCGCCAATACAAACCATTTTTGAATCTATTTGCTCTTTGTTGCCATTTAATTCATAACCAAATTTATGGTACATGACAATCATATCTTTGTCGTCTTCTTCGAGCGTCCAACTGTCGGTTAATATTTTTTCTAAAATTTTAGCGGGTGTAGCATCTTTCAAACCCACTATTTTATTAGGATTAAACAAGTCGAGTTCTAGCAACTTGTCCCACATAATGTCATCTTGGTCAATTTTTAAGATTAAACGGGTTTTGATTTCGACAGAATCTGTGGGGTGATACGGCAAAAATGAATTTACAAAATCACGGTAACTCATGTTTTCTGAGTTTTCCATTATGTAACTGTCATCGGTCATGCCTAACTGCACAAACATGGTCCACGCTTTAGAGAAACCTACTCTTCGGATTGTTCCTCTGTACAACGTAAGCACATTATCTAAACGATACACACTGCGGTATTTGAGCGAATCCCTGTTAGAATATGCTTCAAAACGACCATACCCTTCTACTTGTAAAAACTCGGTTCTGCGAAACAAATTACAGTACGGAATGTATTTATAAGTTCCTTCCTGTATAAACTTGGCAGCGCCACCTTGACCGGCAAGCACCACATTGCGCGGCGCCCAAGTAAATTTATAATTCCAAAGATTCGTATCCGATTCGGGTGCAACTAATCCGCCACAAAACGACTCAAAAAGAATCATTTCGCCACCTTTCTCCTTGATGGCATCTATCACTTTCATCGCACTCATGTGATCAATTCCAGGATCAAGTCCAATCTCATTCATGAAAATTAGATTATTTGCTTTGGCAGCTTCATCTAATTCCTGCATGGCATCACTAACATAGGAGGCAGTAACTAAACTTTTTTTGTACACAATACAATCTCTTGCTACTTCAATATGCAAATGAGCGGGCAACATCGAGATGACAATATCGGCATTTTCAATCGCTTTTTTTCGTTGCTCATTATCATAAATATCTAAAGCTATTGCAGTTGCGTTTTTGTGATCGTTTGTTTTACGCTGGGCTAAAGCCAATGATAAATCACCAATAACAAGGTGCAACTTCTCTTTTTCGGATTTGTCTAAAAGATATTGAATAAGAGATGAAGCTGATCTTCCCGCACCGATGATTAAAATTTGTCTCATTTTGAAATATTTGTAACACAAACATACATAATTGTTGTATTTATAACAAATGAAGTCGGTTTTATTTCTAAAATTCAAAATTACAGTGCCGATTTTTTCTTTGTAGAGTAAAACTAAGCCCGCAAATCCTTTTATATGTATGGGATATAAAATACTTTTGTATTAAAGACAACACTATGAAATCAAAAATTGTAACAACAGCCACTATCTTGGGAATCATCGCCATTATTTTAGGCGCTTTTGGAGCTCATGGCTTAAAAAAATTCCTAGCGGTAGAGCAGTTGGCCACTTTTGAAACTGGTGTACGCTACCAAATGTATCATGCGTTGTTTTTATTGTTTATCGGTTTATATGATGAATTAACTGATGCGGTTAAAAAAACAATCTATTATTTAGTACTAAGTGGCGTGATTTTATTCTCTGGTTCGATTTATTTATTGGCTACAAATGACCTTATGGCATTTGATTTTAAACGCATCGGATTTGTAACACCCATTGGCGGGCTACTATTAATAATGGCTTGGGGACTTTTATTAGTAACACTGTTAAATAAAAATCACAAAATCAGAAGAATTAAAGACTAACTGAAATATAATTTCTACTTTTGCACTCTATAAAAAAGTAACTATACACAATAAATTTATGGACAACAACACCCTTTTCACGCAATCGATTTCGTTAAAAGATTTAGGAATTGAAAGTACCAAAATTCACTACCAGTTATCTCCAGAAGAATTACACAACATTACCATACAAACTAATCAAGGAGTAGAAAGCTCCACAGGCGCTTTAGCGGTTAACACAGGTGAATATACCGGTCGCTCTCCTCAAGATCGTTTTATCGTAAGAGATAGTATTAGTGAAGATTTAGTTTGGTGGGGGAAAGTAAATATTCCGTTTGAACCTGCTGCTTTTGAAGCTTTGTGCAATAAAGTAACCACTTATTTAGCTGACAAAGAAGTTTTTGTAAGAGATGCATACGTTTGCTCTGACCCAAATTATAGATTAAATGTTCGCGTAATCACTGAAACGCCATGGGCAAATTTATTTTGCTACAATATGTTCCTACGACCTGAAGCAGCTGAACTTGCCAATTTTGCACCAGAATGGACTGTACTTTGCGTTCCAAGTTTTATGGCTGATCCTGCTATTGATGGAACGCGCCAAAGCAATTTTGCTATTTTAGATTTCACCAAAAAAGTAGTGTTAATAGGCGGAACCGGATATACTGGAGAAATGAAAAAAGGAATTTTCTCTGCTTTGAATTTCATTTTACCTGTTTTCAAGAATACATTACCTATGCACTGCAGTGCCAATGTAGGGGAAGGTGGCGATACTGCTATTTTCTTTGGACTATCAGGAACTGGAAAAACAACTTTATCTGCAGATCCAAACCGTAAATTAATAGGTGATGATGAACACGGATGGACCAATGAAAACACCGTTTTTAATTTTGAAGGAGGTTGTTATGCTAAAGTCATAAACCTTACTGAAGAGAATGAACCAGATATTTTTAGAGCGATAAAAAAAGGCGCCATATTAGAAAATGTAGTTTTAGACAAAGAAACAAAAACAGTTGATTTTGAAGATGTTTCAATCACTCAAAACACTCGCGTTAGTTACCCAATTTATCATATAGACAACATCCAAGAAGGATCTATTGGAGAAAACCCGAAAAATATATTTTTCCTAACAGCTGATTCTTTTGGAATCTTGCCTCCAATTGCAAAACTAACTCCAGGCCAAGCTGCGTACCACTTTATCTCTGGTTACACCGCAAAAGTGGCAGGAACTGAAGCAGGAGTAACGGAACCGCAACCAAATTTTTCTGCTTGTTTTGGAGCACCTTTTATGCCACTTCACCCAACAAAATATGCAGAGATGTTGAGTAAAAAAATGAAAGATGCCAATGTAAAAGTATGGCTAATCAACACAGGATGGACTGGCGGACCTTACGGAATAGGAAGCAGAATGAAGTTGAAATATACACGCGCCATGATTACCGCAGCATTAAACGGGGAATTAGACGACGTGGCTTATGAAAACCACAAAGTATTTGGAATTGCAAAACCACAAAGCTGTCCAAATGTACCAAGTGAAATATTGAATCCAAGAAACACCTGGGAAGACCCAGAATTATATGATATTAAAGCAGCAGAGTTAGCCGCCAAATTCAAAGCTAACTTCGCCAAATTTGAAGAATTTGCCAATGCCGAGATTATGGCAGGAGCACCAAACGCTTAAGTTACTATTAATTCAAATCCAGTAGAGCCGTTCGTAAAGAGCGGCTCTATTTTTTTGTAAAAACTATCGTAATCAAAAACAAATCAAGTATTTATACCATGATTCATTTTTTGGCGTTAAATTTGTAAACAATCATCAAAAAATAATCAATCATGTTTAAATCATTTTTCATCCTTTGCTCTGGCGCAGACAAAGATCTACTTGACGGCTGCTCAGAAGGCGAACAAACCAAATATGTAGGTATTGGCGCCACTGTTTTTTTTACTGCAGTAATGGCTTTTTTAGCTAGTGCGTATGCCTTATTCACCGTATTTGACAGCATCTATCCCGCTATCGCTTTTGGTATTGTTTGGAGTCTGCTAATTTTTAACTTAGATCGTTTTATTGTTTCTACTATTCGAAAAAGAGACCAGTTTGGTGCTGAATTTTTACAAGCTACTCCACGAATTATTTTGGCCATCATCATTGCGATTGTCATTTCGAAACCATTAGAAATTAAAATTTTCGAGAAAGAAATCAATACCGTTTTGTTGAAAGAGAAAAATGCGATGGCTCTAAATAATAAAAAGGAAGTAGCGAATTATTTCAAATCGGATTTGGATAAAAATAAAACAGAAATCGATAAACTAAAATTAGAAATCACAAACAAAGAGAAAGAAGTCAATACGCTTTATGAAACGTACATCACAGAAGCCGAAGGAACTGCAGGAACCAAAAAGCTAGGCAAAGGCCCCGTTTTTAAAGAAAAAATAGCCAAACATGATGTAGCAAAACAAGAACTGGACACCTTGCAAAAAACCAACTTGGCTAAAATTGCTGTTATGGAGAAAAACACTAAAACGCTGCAAACCGATTTAGATAAGAAAGTTACCGAAACGCAGCCTATTATTGATGGATTTGACGGTTTAATGGCACGAATCAATGCCTTGGATAAATTACCATGGCTGCCTTCGTTTTTTATTATGCTTTTGTTTTTAGCCATTGAAACTTCTCCAATTATTGCTAAACTTTTATCTCCAAAAGGGGAATACGATTATAAACTGGAAGATCTTGAAACCGCATTGAAAGCAACTATTGAACAAGATAAATACCAACGTACTCTGCTTGTAAAAACTAGCGCCACGATGCACGACAAAGTCTACGGCGATATAGCTGACGATAAAAAACTGTATGATTTACAGCGAAAAAACGCCACTGATTTACTGGAATTACAATCTAATAATTTTGTAGAAAAGCAAAAAAGAACACTGTAATCCTCAAGTTAAAAAGTCAAAAGTCTTAAAGTCAAGAATAACCTTCTAACTTTAAGACTTTTGATTTTAAGACTTTCGACCTTTAAGAGAACTTACATAAAACTCAAAATCTCTTTTTTGAAAGCGTCGTATTCGCCTTGTAGAATCAATCCGTTGTCTAGTAATTTTTTATAATTCTGTAGTTTTTCAAACAGTTCATCTTGTGATAAATCGCTTAAAGATTTGTCTTTTGGACTTGTTGCAATCGATTCAAAATCGTGATTTTCAGCAGTGAAATGAGGCTGAGAAACAGGCATTATTTCAGCAAAACTAGTCACTTCTTCCGTGTCCATTTCTTCAATAACCTCCACTTCGTCTTCTATCGAAATTTCAGGAACTTCATTAATAACTGTCGCATGTAATGCCGAACCACTTTTCAAAACATCCAATTGCTCTTTTGCGTATGTAAAAATTTTACGCGCCTGAATTTTAGGAATATAATCGATAGAAACTTCCATGTTGGTTTTGGTTGTAAACGAAAATTCAGAACCCAGAATGTTCTCTTTTACAAAAGTACCTTCAATCTCATCCCAAGTATAATCAATAAAATTCATTGAAAGTCCTAGGTTTTTAGGCTGACAGATGATAATTCTTTTATTGGTCATCACAATACCATCGGGTAAAACCGTTAAAGCCGGTTTTTTTTGCACTGCGATATACCCTATCTCTTCATTTTTCATTAATAAATCACTCAATTTTGCAGCGATTTTTTCAATAGCCTTTGGATCTTGTTCCTCGTTTAAAAACTTCTTAAATTGTTCTTTCATATGATAAGCTGAATTTATATCAGTGTTTATAGTTTTATTAGACATTTAATCGCAAAAGTAATGCCTAATTGTCTAATTCTTGGATTTCGTTTTGCATTTTTCTTAGTTAAACTTATGAAAACCAATTCATAGGAATGATCTATCAACTCTTTAACAAGCGCATCCGAAACTGATTCATTCAGAGCAATGGTGTTCCAATGGGTTTTACTCATATGGAAACCAGGCTGAATGTCATCGTATTCGGCGCGTAATTCCTCAGCGCGCTCTGGATCACATTTCAAATTAACAGATGGTTGTCCTTTTTCCCATTGACTTAAAGAGGACAATGCAAACATTTTTCCGCCCACTTTAAAAACTAAAGTATCTTCGTCAAAAGGAAAATGTTCCGTCACTCCTATTTTAGACAAGCAATATTCGTAGTAGGTTTCTAAGTTCATTTTTTGAAGTTATTTACATTCAAAATTTATAATTCATCTTTCAAAATAGCGTACAAAACAGGCTTACTAGGACTCGCATCATTCTCAAAAGAGGCAATTTGTAAATTCAGCAAATAAGCACCATCTTTCACTTCATTTGAAACAAAAATCATCTCCGTAATCGTACAGTCCAATCGTGCATCAGCATTCAGATTATTAACATCGGTTACATTCCAAAAAGCTTTGTGCGCTACTAATTTTCCATCGTCCTTTTCTTTATCGACACTTGGCAAATCAATCAATAGATGTTTTATTCCGCTTTTGCGAATGAAACGCGCAGCATCATCCTCCAGATAAGGCGGGTTAGTATTCGAATATTTCAAATGCTTTTTCCCTTCTAAATTAGGTAATGTTCTAATAACAATTGCATCAGGAGTTTTACCATTCAGAGCCTTTTCAATTTGGCTTCTAGAAATCACCAAATCTTCCTCTTGTAATTCTGGTTGAACCGAAATTAATTCAGCCATAAAGAAAAACTGTTTCAGACATTGATTGATGCTGTAAAATTCCCGTGTAATATGACCCAAGCATTCCGTATGCGTTCCGTGTCCGTGCGGATTGAAAAAAATATTGTTGAAATTGGTTGATGATTTCCCTTCCGAAACTTTGCCTATCCAATCCCCAAAAACTACAGGTTCAATGACTGGCTTCTCGATATACCAAGCAATTGGATTTTCATCGGTATTCGTTAACGGAATCGAAATATCAATGGGTTTTGATAAGTCGATTTTAAATTCGTTGTTGATGCTTGCTATCATATTTCTTTAAACACTAAGTTCACAAAGAAGTCACAAGGCACACAAAAGCTTAGTGAACTTTGTGCCATCTTTGTTTCTTTGTGGTTAATTTCTATTCTAAATTTAAGTAAAACAAATCACTTGCAATTCCATCGGTCAAAAACTTTCCTTTAGCGGTAGGTTTTAAGATATTATTTTCGACAAACACCAAGTCATCCTCCAAGAATTTACGAACTTGTTTGTTCAAATAGTTTAAATATTCCATTCCATATTCGGTTTCAATTCTATCCAAAGAAACGCCCCAAATAGTCCGCAAACCAGTCATAATATATTCATTATACCGGTCCGTAATCGAAAGAATTTCTATTTCATTTGGCAATTTATTCTCTTGAATCGATTTTAAATAAATAGCATTGTTCGAAACATTCCAACTTCTTGAAACACCATCATAACTGTGGGCCGAAGGACCAATTCCAAGGTATTTTTTCCCCAACCAATACGCCGAATTATTCTTTGAAAAATAATTGGCTTTGCCAAAATTTGACAATTCATAGTGTATAAATTCATTGGCTTCGAGCGTTTGTACCAAAACAGCAAAATGTTCTTGCGCTACTTCATCTTTAGGAGCAGCAATTTTTCCCGTTTGTATCAGTTTATTCAACGCCGTTTTAGGCTCTACTGTCAAAGCATAACTTGAAATGTGCGGTATTCCAAAAGACAGTGCAGTTTCGATATTTTGTTTCCATTTCTCATTGCTCATGCCAGGAATTCCATAAATTAAATCCAGCGAAATGTTATCAAAATATTGGGTCGCTTCTTCTAAACATTTTTTGGCTTCCGCCGAATTATGAGCGCGATTCATTAGTTGTAAATCCTCTTCAAAAAACGACTGAACCCCTATGCTTAAACGATTTATTTTACTTTTAGACAATTCAATTATTCGCTCACTTGACAAATCATCCGGATTGGCTTCGAGCGTGATTTCGGAGTTTTCAAGTACTGAATAATGACTGTAAACTGACTCAATCAACAAATTAATTTCTTTAAAAGTTAAAACACTTGGCGTTCCTCCACCAAAATAAATGGTTTCGACTTCTTGATTATCAAACTCACTTTTACGCATTTGAATTTCTTTGGCAATAGCCATAACCATCTCCTCTTTCTTCTTCATCGAAGTCGAAAAATGAAAATCACAGTAATGACATGCCTGCTTACAAAAAGGGATATGAATGTAGATTCCTGACATAATAAAAAAAGAGCAAGTTAAATCTTGCTCTTGAATAAATATCATTAATCCTTAATAAAATTAAAATTATCTTTTAAATCTAGTATTCTTCATTAACTTCATAACAATATTGGGTACCCGTTCCTTTTGTCGGGAAATAATAATTTTTTTTTCTAAGCAGAATGTTACCAAAATTAAATTAACTAATATTCTTACTAAAATAGAAATAATTATCTAAATTTGTCCAAACTTATTATTTCTATTATGAAAAAAATTACTCAATTACTTCTTATCGTACCATTTATTATTTTTTCTTGTTCTTCTGATGACAACAATAGCTCGGATACCAAATCAGAATTTGCTATGACAGCTACAATTAATGGCAAATCTTTTAGTGCCAACAATCCTTTTGGTAATAACCTATTTTCTATTACAAATATTTGGTCTTATTATCCAAAAGAGGATTTTGTTATGCTTCAAGGTCGTCAAGGTGGAATATTTGGAGATCCTGAAATTAATATTTGGTTAAAAAGGACAAAAATTGCAGTAGGAACATATGCATTTACCACAGATGAAAACAATCCTACATCACACGCCATAGATTTAACAGATAATTCAAATGATGTATTTGAATTTACTAAGGAAGGGACTATTACAATAACAGAAGTTAATGCCAAAACAAAAATTGTTAAAGGAACCTTCAAATTTACCACCTCTTCGAATTTTACAAATCAAACCGATACTAATTACACTATTACCAATGGTGCTTTTAATTATCAATACGAAGAAATAAAGTAATTAGAATTTCAAATATTTAGTAGCTAGATTATCTAAGCATAGTCTGGCTATTTTTTAACTCTTTCCTCATTTTGTTTCACAAAAGCATCCCACCCAGTATAACTTTTTTCACCTATCACTTTTCCAGAATTGAAAAAATGACAAACTGCTGCTGCCAATCCGTCTGTACTATCAAGGTTTTTAGGTAATTCTTTCAGCCCTAAAAGTTGTTGTAGCATTTTGGCTACCTGCTCTTTTGTAGCATTTCCGTTTCCGGTGATTGCCATTTTTATTTTCTTGGGTTCGTATTCTGTAATTGGTATGTCTCTAGAAAGTCCAGCCGCCATGGCCACACCTTGCGCGCGACCTAACTTCAGCATCGATTGCACGTTCTTGCCAAAGAAAGGAGCTTCAATTGCAATTTCATCCGGATTGTGTGTATCAATTAATTCAATGGTTCGTTCAAAAATGATTTTTAGTTTTTGATAGTGATTGTCGTATTTGGACAATTGCAACTCATTTAACTGCAAAAAATGCATTTTTTTATTGACAATTTTTATCAATCCAAAACCCATAATTGTGGTTCCAGGATCAATTCCTAATATGATGCGTTCGTTTGACAAAAGATTTGTTTAAAGTTTAAAGTTCGAAGTTCAAAGTTTTCGTTTCTTTGTAACGATGATTTCAATTCCACACAAAACTAAACAATTACTCGTAGTTCTAATCAAACTTTTGATCGTTGGCGGTGCGTTTTATTTTATTTACAATCAACTTGCCAATAACGACAAACTCGACTGGCAAAAATTCATTGTTATATTTCAAAAAAATAAATCCATTGGTGGGATCGCCTTTATTTTGTTATTAAGTGTTTTAAATCGGTTTTTTGAAATCTTGAAATGGCAAAACCTAGTAGCATTTATCCATAAAATATCTTTGGGCGAAGCAACTAAACAAGTTCTTGGCGCATTAACGGCCGGACTTTTTACACCAAATGGAATAGGCGAATATGCTGGAAAAGCATTGTTTTTCGAAAAATATAATACAAAAAAAGTAATTTTCCTGAACCTAATTTGTAACGGAATCCAAATGATACTAACCGTTATTTTTGGATTTATTGGGTTGTTGTATTTTAATGCGCAATACCATGTGATTACGACAAAAACGGCAGTGCTGCTTCTTGCAGTGCTACTACTGCTTTTCCTAGTTTTATTTTTAGTCAAAAAAATCACAATTAAAGGTTATTCAATCGAAAAACTGATTCATAAGATTAATGAAATTCCAAAATCCATTCATCAAAAAAACATCTTTTTGGGTATTTGTCGTTATTTGGTTTTCTCGCACCAATACTACTTTTTATTTTTGGCTTTTGATGTTGATTTGCCATACCTCACGATGATTGCTACGATTTCATCTGTTTATTTTCTAGCGTCTTCGCTGCCTACTTTTCAATTTTTGGACTTTGCCGTTAAAGGAAGTGTTGCTGTTTATTTCTTTGGGATTTTAGGCGTCAACGAATGGATTGTAATTTTCATTTCTACTTTGATGTGGTTTCTCAATGTGGTATTACCAGTTGTAATTGGTAGTTATTTTGTCTTGAATTTTAAAATCCTCTCCCCTCCCGAAGCTTCGGGACTCTCCAAAGGAGAGGAAGACGAAACTATATAAAATAATTATGATTCCAATTGTTTTATTCCTCATAACCCTCATCTATTGCTTGGCGATACTAGTACTGATTTATGGTTTTACCAAGGTGAATACAACCGAAAGTATCGGCTTAACGCCAAAAACAAAATTCTCCATTATCATTCCATTTCGGGATGAAAATGAAAACTTGCCGCTTCTATTAGACAGTTTTTCGAGGTTGAATTATCCAATAGATTTATTCGAAGTGATTCTAGTTGATGATGATTCTAAGGAAAAGTTTAAAGTCAAAAGTTTAAAGTTTAAAGTTTCAATCGTAACTAACGATCGGTTTTCCAATTCACCTAAAAAAGATGCCATTGTAACCGCGATGCAAATTATAAATACAGACTGGATTATCACCACCGATGCCGATTGTGTAGTTGATAAAAACTGGTTATTGACCTTGGATAATTACATTCAGCTTCATGATGTTGCCATGATTGCCGGAGCAGTAACGTATACTTGTGACAATTCATTTTTACATCATTTCCAGCAATTGGATATAGCAAGTTTACAAGGCGCTACCATTGGGAGTTTTGGTATTAATAAAGGATTTATGTGCAATGGCGCCAACTTTGCGTATACCAAATCCTTTTTCCAGGAATTGAATGGCTTTCATGGAAACGATACAATTGCTAGTGGCGATGATGTTTTCCTTTTGCAAAAAGCGATTGCTAAATTCCCTGAAAAAGTAAGCTATCTAAAATCTATAAATAACATTGTCATTACAAAACCATTGGATAATTGGAAATCATTGTGCTATCAGCGCGTTCGATGGGCCTCAAAAACAAGTTCGTATCAGAGTGCTTTCGGGAAGGGATTGGGACTGCTAGTATTTGCAGGGAATTTATGTTGGGTTTTAAGTATTGGACTTTGGTTCTTTGGTGTAGTACCTATTTCGATTATCATTTTGATCATCGCATCAAAGTTTACTGTAGACACCATTTTGATTTACAAAACCAATCGTTTTTTAACCAAAAAAAAAATCAGGTATTTGATTTTGAGCAGTTTGTTCTATCCTTTTTTTAGTACAAGCGTGGCTCTGTATTCTTTGTTTGGAGAATACGAATGGAAGGGGAGAAGATTCTGATTTGCACTACAACCATAGCCCAGATGGTAACGGCATCCTTTTTCTTTTTTCTTTAAAAAGAAAAAGATATAGTGAACAGCTGGAAATAGCTCCTCATTAAACTTCGCTAAGAACAATAAAACTACTCTACTTTTAAAATTACTGGCAGTATAAATTGCGTTTTCACAGGAATTCCACGTTTGATGGCGGGATTAATTTTTGGAAAATCAACTAAACGGACTTTAAGAATACTATCGATTTTAGTTTTGTCATAGGCAACCGAATCTTTAGGAAATTGAGGCTCGAATTGCATTGTAGCATTAGGAAAAATAGTGACCTTTACCTCTATTGTGTCCAGTTCAGGATAAAGAATTGAAAGGGTATCAACACGTAACTTATCTTGAATCAGCTGCGTTAAAACTTCGAAAAAACACTGTTGACGTTGCTTTTTATCTTCTATTTTTTCACAATCAACTACCGATGGGTATTCATCTACTTCTTTCCAGTTGATGGATTTCAATTCCTTTTGTAACAATTCCTTTTCCGAAGGGATTTGCTTGTCAAAGTATTGACAGGAATTAAAAATGAGAAATACGAAAAAGAGATAATACTGCTTCAAGGTTTTGTTTTTGAATGGAACTAATAGGATCTAAAATTACACTTATTTTTTTTGAGATGCTTTCAAAACTAAATAATCTTCATAGGCTTCTGCAAACCATTTCTTTTTGTTTGTAGCAGCAATTTCTTTTTGATCTGGATACAATGCCGCCAAACGATCTGAAAAAATAGCGATTTGTATGGTATAAGTATAGAATTCCTGTTTTGTCAACAGTAGCGATGGATTTGATTTTTTATCAAAAAATTCAAAAAAAAGCGCATCAAACTCTTTCAAAGAATAATTTAATACTTTTACTCTATTTTCATTGTAAATAATTTCTTTTATAGACATATCCTTATCCGTAACTTTTATTTCTTGGGCATGTATAGTCCAATACGAACAAGTAAAAAAGACGATAATCGATAATGCTTTATTAAATTGGACCTGTTTCATGAGTTAAATACAATGCTGATTTTGTATTTTCAAAATTACTAAAAATAAATGTATGGATGTACTGCTTTTTGCTCTTGGTTTTATTTGTATGATTTTAGGGGTTTTGGGTAGTTTTTTACCCGTTTTGCCTGGACCTACATTAAGTTGGGTTGGATTACTACTCTTGTACTTTACAGTTGCTGTACCAGCAAATTATTGGGTTTTAGGCGCTACATTGTTAATTACAATAATTATTTCTGTTTTAGATTTTGTAATCCCAGCCAAAGGCACTAAAAAATTTGGCGGCAGCTCTTATGGGGTATGGGGAACTACTATTGGATTAATCGTTGGTATTCTTGCTCCAATACCTTTTGGCTTCCTTATTGGACCTTTTATTGGCGCATTGATAGGTGAGCTTATATTTGATCTCAATGATCACAAACGCGCTTTAAAAGCAGCCGTAGGTTCGTTCATAGGCTTTCTAGCATCAAGCTTCATGAAATTTATACTTTGCGTACTGTATTTGGGATTGTTTTTGTGGATTGTTTGGCAACATAAATCCGAGCTCTTTTAAAGTGATTTAGATTCTTTATTCAGCAAACGAACCTACTTTAAAATCAAAAAAGCTATCCACCAGGGTGGAAAGCTTTTCATTGGTCTAACTACTAAACCCGCTACGAGTTACAAATTCGTAGCAAACAACACAACTAACGTTAAAAACCTTAAAGGGACAAAAAAGCCTTTCTGTTACGAAAGGCTTTCCCCAATATTGCGGTCTGGACGGGACTCGAACCCGCGACCCCATGCGTGACAGGCATGTATTCTAACCAACTGAACTACCAAACCTCTGCGTTATTGCGGTGGCAAAGATACAATAGATTTCCGTTTACACAAGCGTTTTTTTAAAAAATATTTGATAAAATTTAGATCTCTTAGCCAAAGTTTTGTTTTTCAACTAAGTATGTCATTAAAATTTTTTCAAAATTTTCACCAACGCTTACTGGAATGTACTTTATTCGGTTTTGTGAGCAGGTCAATGCTAATTTTTTAAAGTAACTTTCCACCTGTTTTTCATATTCTTCTTTGACTGTATCGGCAAAAACAGCTACCTCTTCTCCTGTTTCTACATCAATAAACTTCCTGGGAGCATTGTCAAAGTCAAAATTCAACTCTGTTTTGTTATCGACAACGTGAAATAAAACTACTTTATGCTTGTTGTGCTTTAAGTGCTGCAGAGCATTAAACAAGGCTTCTTCTGATCCATCAGCACTGGACTGAAACATATCTGTAAATAAGATAATCATGGAACGTCGGTGAATCTTTTCAGCAATTTGATGCAAAAAGGTAACCGTATCAGTACTTTTTTTAGCAACTGGCTTTGTCAATAATCCTTCTAGCGCATTCAAAATCATTCTATGATGGCGATCACTACCTTTTTCAGGCGCATAGTACTCATAAGTATCTGAATACACACTTAATCCAATAGCATCCCGCTGTTTCTTCAACAAATTCATTAAAACTGCTGAGGCCAAAACTGAAAAACCAATTTTATTCTCAAAAAACTGCTGGTTCTCTTTCAATTTAGGATAATGCATCGATGACGAATTATCGATAATAATATGGCAGCGCAGGTTGGTTTCTTCCTCGAATCGTTTGGCGTACAAACGATCGGTCTTGGCATATAATTTCCAATCAATATGCTTGGTACTTTCGCCTACATTGTAGACTTTGTGCTCTGCAAACTCTGCCGAAAAGCCATGAAACGGACTTTTATGCATACCCGAAATAAAACCTTCTACGACCTGATTAGCCAGCAACTCTAGGTGCTGAAAACTGGAAATTTTCTCTATTTGCGATTCTATCTTCATATCTCAAATGTATTTAAAAAGAATGAAAAATTTAATAATTTAAGGATTGAAAGATTAAAATAATCAATAGAGAAGCTGAATTAAATTTAACTAAAACAAAAAAGGCTTGACTTGCGCCAAACCTTTTAATTAAATCTCAGTAGATTTTATATCAATCCTACTCTATTTTACAACAAAGCATCTAAACTATCAGCATACGTTTGCTTTGGAGCAACTCCTACTTGTTTTCCTACTACTTCACCATTATGAAAAACCAAAACTGTTGGGATATTTCTAACACCGTATTTAGCAGCAAATTCTTGGTTTGCGTCAACATCAACTTTTCCTATAACAACTTTTCCTTCGTACTCGTTGCTTAATTCATCAATGATTGGACCTACCATTCTACAAGGTCCGCACCATGCTGCCCAAAAATCAACCATCACCGGTTTATCTGATTTCAAAACTACTTCTTCAAAAGTAGCATCCGTTATTGCTAATGCCATAATATTTTATTTAGAGTTTATGGTTTGACTATTTTGATGTTTCAAACCCAACTACAAATTTAGAAATTAAAAACAAATCAAACACTATTCGTAAATTAGTTTTGACTATTAATCTATTATCAATACCTATTTGCTTTATAAATTAATGCTTTTTCTGGAGCAATTTCCTGCTGTTCGCTATATCTTTTCCTTTTTAAAGAAAAAAGGAAAAGGATGCCGCTACCATCAGGGCTAAAAATCCGTGTTCTCCAATATTATTTTTTTAAAATAAAAAAGGGATGCTTTCACAAACATCCCTTCACGTATAAAAGCTATTTTACAAGCTATATTTTAATCCAAGAGTTAAACCTAGACCACTAATACCAACATAAGAGCTTATATCATCAGAAGCTTTCGTACTATCAAAACCGGCAGAATTTGTCGCTTTGTTATTTGAAGTACTATTAATTTGATCTACATAATTAACGTGGTTTACAGAATAAGATGCATCGGGACGAAACGATGTAGGCGTATTTAAATTATCAACTCCATTTTCTGTATAAACTTCTGTTTCTTTAGACTTTCCATGTACTGTGAAATTACGGTATTCTAATTCTCCATACACTGAAATATTTTTTCCTAGTTTATAAGAAGTACCTACAACTGCCATAAAACCTACAGTTGGGTTTGGCAATACTTTTTCTTTAGAGTATGTATTTACATTTCCACTAGGAGTTGTATATGTTCTGTTTGTTTCAATGGTTAAATTTCCAGAAACCGGCACAATTACCCCTACTTTTGTATATGGTTCAAAACCTTTCGATTCCCCTAAAAATAGAACAATTGCTGGAGCCAAATCAAATGCGGTAATTGTTCCCTGTGCTTTCCCTGAAGCGAAAACAGGACCAGGAGCCACTAACCTATTAACGGTTTCTACCATAGTTTTACTGTTGCTTTTAAAATGATTAAATCCCATCTCAAAACCCAACCTTGAAGAAACACGGTAACCTCCTGTTACACCTACTCTAAATCCTTCACCAAAAGATCCGTGATTTGTTTCTCTTGAAAGTAAAGTTGTTCCATTTGAAGCGTAAACATCCGTGTTTGGCAACTGACCTGAAACCACTGGAAATTCTGTCGCCGCCGTTTGCATAAAATACGATCCTCCTAATTTAAAATACCAACTTTCTTTTTTCTCTGTTTGTCCAATCATCGCGATTGAAAAAATCATAAATCCCACTACAAATAACATCTTTTTCATAACACCTTTTTTTAACATTTTTGCAAAAATAGGTCATTTAGACTAAAAATTATTCATTAAATCACTTCTGAAATATGTTAAAACTAATGATTATTTAATAATCAATAAGTTGCAAAATCCAAAAAGCTGTATTTATTTAGAAGGAAAAAATATCGCTATGATTTACAATAGAAAAAAGAGACGAAAAAGAACTTATTTAATTCAACTTAAAATTTACTTGCATTTTTTCGAGCTCCATTAGTAATTCATTCGAAATTTTAATTTTTAATTTTCTACTCGGCATTGTTAGCTTTGTTATTACTTTTATTTCTTCAACCTCCTCTACTTTTGCTAATACTGTTGTCTCTAAAATCTCGTTACCTTCCATTTCAGTATCGTCATTTACTTCTACAAAGGCTTCTTCGTCATTATCTATATTTGTTGCTGCATTTTCAACAATCCGCTTGATTTTTTCTAATTCCATGATTTCAAATGAAACCGTATTATCTCCTTTATTGTCTTGAAAAAGATGACTCAATTTATGAATAAAATCCGCCTCTAAATCGGCAATATTCAAAAGCACAACTAGTTTTCTAGCAAAAGTTTCCAGTACATCCTGTAATTGTTTGACCTCAACAAATTGCAACCGTGGCTCTCCTTTTTTACCTGTATCGCGATCTGTCCAACCTTCTTTTACCAACACTTTCATGTACGTAAAATTATTTTGAATAAAAAAATGACGAAACTTCAAATACTCTTCTCCAAAAATTCGAAACTCGTAACTTTCATCATACCCTTCGAGTGTAAACATGCCCCAGCCCTTGCCATTCTTAGCTATTCGATGCTGCACATTATTGATAATTCCTCCAAAACTCAAATTTTTACTCAAGTAAAGATCCATATTTCTCAACGCTTCTAACTTCGCGTTACAAAAATATTTCATCTCAAATTTATAATCGTCTAGCGGATGTCCCGAGATGTAAATCCCAACAACCTCTTTTTCTTTTGCTAATTTCTCCATCGTACTCCAATCCTCGCACGGTGGCACAATAGGCTCCGCAATCTGCACGTCACTAGCATCTCCAAATAAACTTACTTGAGCAGAATTCTCATTTTCTTGAAATTTCACACCATACCGAATCGCTTTTTCGTAGAAGGTAATTCCATCACCATCATCATGAAAATATTGTGCTCGTGTCGTCCCCAAAAAAGAATCAAATCCTCCTGCCAAAGCCAGATTTTCAATCGCTTTTTTGTTGGCAGCACGCAAATCTATTCGCTTAGCTAAATCAAAAATCGATTTGTACTTTCCATCTTTTCTGTTTTCAACAATCGTTGCAACTGCCCCAGAACCCACTCCTTTTATAGCACCCATTCCAAAACGAACAGCGTAATTATCATTTACAGTGAATTTGTAAAACGATTCATTCACATCTGGCCCTAAAACTTGTAGCCCCATTCGCTTGCATTCTTCCATAAAAAAGGAAACCTGCTTGATATCACTCATATTATTCGAAAGCACCGCAGCCATATATTCAGCAGGATAGTTCGCTTTTAAATAAGCTGTTTGATAGGCAATCCAAGCATAGCATGTCGAGTGCGATTTATTAAACGCATATTCCGCAAAAGCTTCCCAGTCTTTCCAAATTTTTTCAAGTTTATCTTCCGCATGTCCTTTGGCGGCAGCCTGACTGATAAATTTCGGTTTCATTTTATCTAAAACATCTTTCTGTTTTTTTCCCATCGCTTTACGCAAAACGTCAGCATCACCCTTAGAGAAATCTGCCAGTTTTTGGGACAAAAGCATTACTTGTTCTTGGTAAACGGTGATTCCGTAGGTATCTTTTAATAATTCTTCACAAGCTTCAAGGTCGTAAATAATCTCTTCTTCACCGTTTTTTCGCTTTACGAAACTCGGTATATAAGCAATAGGTCCCGGACGATACAAGGCATTCATGGCAATCAAATCGGGAAAAACCGTTGGTTTCAATTCCTTCATATACTTTTGCATTCCTGGACTTTCATACTGAAAAATCCCTACCGTTTCTCCCCGTTGAAAAAGTTCATACGTCTTAACATCATCAATTGGAAATGCATCTGGATCGAGATCAATTCCCGTTCTGTATTTTACCAGTTTGACTGTGTCTTTTATCAGCGTCAGGGTTTTTAAACCCAAGAAGTCCATCTTCAATAAACCAGCACTTTCCACGACGGAATTGTCAAATTGAGTTACATACAAATCCGAATCTTTGGCTGTAGCCACAGGAACAAAATTGGTAATATCACTTGGCGTAATAATTACTCCACAAGCGTGAATCCCAGTATTTCTTAAGTTCCCTTCTAAAACTTTAGCTTGCTGAATGGTTTCTCCACCCAAATCATCTTCATTGGCAAGACCTATTAATTCTTTAATTTTATCGTATTCCTCGGGCCGAACAGCTTTTTTTATAATGTCTTCTTTTTCATTTAAAAAACGTGCCAAATTCCACTTAGAAGGCATCATGCCCGGAATTAATTTGGCAATTTTATCGGCTTCGAATAATGGTAAATCAAGTACACGAGCCGTATCACGAATAGCCGATTTGGTGGCCATTTTACCATAGGTGATAATTTGCGCTACTTGTTTCGACCCATATTTTCGAATAACATAATCCATTACACTACTACGGCCTTCGTCATCAAAATCGATATCAATATCGGGTAGTGACACACGATCTGGATTCAGGAAACGCTCAAAAAGCAGGTTGTACATTAGCGGATCGATATTCGTAATTTTCAAACAATACGCCACCACCGATCCAGCCGCAGAACCACGGCCTGGACCTACCGAAACGCCCATACTTCTGGCTTCGGCAATTAAATCCTGTACAATCAAGAAATATCCAGGATAACCAGAATTAGAAATGGTCAATAATTCAAAATCCAATCGTTCCTGAATTTCTTCAGTAATTACTGGATACCGCTTTTTAGCACCCTCAAAAGTAAGATGCCTCAAATACGCATTTTCACCTCGTACTCCGCCATCGACTGCGTCTTCAGGATTATTAAATTCAACCGGGATTTCAAATTTTGGAAGTAACACTTCTCGAGCCAAATCGAAAATTTCAATCTTATCCACAATCTCCGAAATATTCGAAATCGCCTCAGGTAAATTTGCAAAAAGCTGTTTCATTTCGTCCCCAGACTTGAAATAGTATTCCTGATTGGGCAGTCCGTAACGATAGCCGCGACCACGACCAATAGGCGTAGTTTGCTTTTCGCCATCACGCACACACAGTAAAATATCGTGAGCATTCGAATTTTCTTTGTCTATATAAAAGGTATTGTTTGTCGCAATAATTTTGACATCATGTTTCCTTGCCAATGAAATCAAAGACGCATTCACCCTATTTTCATCTTCTTGATTGTGACGCATAACCTCAATATAGAAATCGTCTTTGAACTCGTTTTTCCACCAGATCAAGGCTTCTTCAGCTTGGTTTTCACCAATGTTGAGGATCTTATTTGGAATTTCGCCATACAAGTTTCCAGACAAAACAATAATATCTTCTTTAAATTCCTGAATGACTTTCCTGTCGATTCTAGGTACATAATAAAATCCTTCCGTATACGCAATCGAAGACATTTTAGCCAAATTATGATAGCCTTTTTTGGTCTTCGCCAAAAGTACTATTTGATATCCGTTGTCCTTAACCGATTTGTTTTTATGGTCTTCACACACAAAAAATTCGCAACCTACAATTGGTTTCATCGGAACTTCGGTAGGTTCTTCACCATTTTCAACAGCCGCTTTATTTTTGGCTTCAGCCGCCTTATTATGATATAAAATATCGCGGACAAAATGAAAAGCACCCATCAAATTGGCATGATCCGTCATGGCAACCGCAGGCATTTTTTGCTGTGCTGCCGCTTTTACCAATGCCGCAATACTAATGGTAGACTGCAAAACGGAAAACTGCGTGTGATTGTGCAAATGCACGAAAGGAGTATCAATAAGCCCCTTTTTATTCTTAGAAAGTTCTGCTCTGGAAACGGCTGGCGCTTGTTTTTCTCCAAACTGCTGACGAATTTTATCCGAAGCTTCCTTGAGATTGATATGTTTTAATCCAATGAGTTTAATCTCACTTGGGTTCTTATTTTGAAAATCTTTAAAATAACTAGCTGGAACATCGAGTTCTTCCTTGGTGAAAATTTCGCGACGTATTAACTCCAAGAAACAACGCGTAGTTGCCTCGACATCGGCAGTCGCATTGTGCGCTTCACCGAAAGGTTTATTGAAAAGATACGAGTGCAGTTCCGTTAACGTAGGCAGTTTAAATTTACCACCACGACCACCTGGCAATTTCAATAAGGAAGCGGTAACTTCAGTACACGTATCCAGAATAGGCATCGAGCTCATTTGGCTTTCTACTCCCATTCTGTAAAATTCGCAACCCATAATATTGATATCAAAACCTAAATTCTGACCCACAATAAATTTGGCTTTGCCTAATGCGATATTGAATTTTTCTAAAACTTCCGCCAACGAAATTCCATCGGCCTCAGCCAATTCTGTAGAAATACCGTGAATGCGTTCCGCGTCATAAGGAATATTAAAACCTTCGGGCTTCACCAAATAATCTTGATGCTCGATGACTTTTCCCATATCGTCGTGCAACTGCCATGCGATTTGTATACATCGTGGCCAGTTATCTGTGTCAGAAATGGGTGCGCCCCAGCGCTTTGGTAATCCTGTAGTTTCGGTATCGAATATTAAGTACATATCTGGATTTGAAGTGTTTGAGATTTTAAAAAATCGCAAAAAATGAATTTCAAATTTAGTTTTTTTTGAGTAGAACTGAACCTAAGTTATCAACAAAAAACAAATTTATTTTACAAAAATATTCTCCTACTAAAACTACAATCAATTGGAACAAATCACCTCAATCGTACTTTGTTATAAAGATAAGATGACTACATATTAATTTTTGGATGTCGTAGTATTTCATCGAAAAAAATACTGAAATACAATTAAAAAAAAGTTGACTTATTACTAAAATCAAGTTTAAAAACAGTTTAAACAAAAGTCAAAAAATGAATTTAAAATTAAAAAAAATCACTTTTAATCCCATTTAATTAAACATTCACAATCATAACGGCTTTTAAGACCTGAATACTAACTATTTCTTAATTATCAAAAAATAAAAAAACTGTCGATACATTTTATAAAAATAAAAAACACAGTACTAAAAAAGAAGTCTAAAAGACAAAATTTAACTAATAAATATCCGGATGAGATTTTGGGCATCGTAAAAAATGAAATACTCAAAAATGTAGATTTAATACTTTTTTTAGATTTGCTTTATTAGTTATAATCACAGTCAGTTTGACTAAGAAATATTAAAAACAGTACAAATGAGTTCTACACTATTTGATAAAGTATGGGATGCACACGTGGTGCGTAAAATTGAAGATGGACCTGATGTATTTTTTATTGACCGCCATTTCATTCATGAAGTGACTAGCCCAGTGGCTTTTTTAGGTTTAAAAGAAAGAGGAATTTCAGTTTTATATCCGGAGCGCACTTTTGCCACTGCGGATCACAACACACCCACAATAAATCAACATTTACCGGTTCAAGATGCTTTATCAGCGAATCAATTAAAAGCACTTGAAGATAATGCTGCTGAATATGGTATCTCACACTGGGGTTTAGGACATGCACAAAATGGAATTGTACACGTGGTAGGACCTGAAAACGGAATCACCTTGCCAGGAGCTACCATCGTTTGTGGCGATTCGCATACCTCAACTCACGGTGCTTTTGGTGCTATTGCCTTTGGCATCGGGACTTCTGAAGTCGAAATGGTTTTAGCAACCCAATGCATCATGCAATCCAAACCAAAAAAAATGCGCATTAACGTAAATGGTAAATTGAGCAAAGGTGTTGGCCCTAAAGATGTGGCGCTTTATATAATCTCTCAATTAACAACTTCAGGCGGTACCGGTTATTTTGTCGAATATGCAGGAGATGTTTTCGAAGACATGTCTATGGAAGGTCGCATGACGGTTTGCAACTTGAGTATCGAAATGGGGGCTCGTGGTGGTATGATTGCTCCAGACCAAAAAACTTTTGATTTCCTAGAAGGACGTTTGTATGCGCCGAAAGGTGAAGCTTGGACCAAAGCAGTTGCATATTGGAAAACATTAAAAACCGATATGGACGCTGTTTTTGATTCTGAAGTAACTATAAATGCTGCAGACATTGAACCTATGATAACGTATGGTACAAATCCAGGAATGGGAATTGGTATTTCTGCAACTATTCCGACCGCTAGTCAAAAACAAGGTGGAGCCGAAACGTATAAAAAATCTTTAGCGTATATGGGTTTTGAAGAAAACGATGTGATGATTGGCAAACCTATCGATTTTGTTTTCTTAGGAAGTTGTACCAATGGTAGAATTGAAGATTTTAGAGCTTTTACAGAAATTGTAAAAGGAAGACAAAAAGCAGATAATGTAACCGCTTGGCTGGTACCTGGATCTCATGTTGTGGAAGCACAAATTAAAGAAGAAGGATTATTAGACATCCTAACCAAATCTGGATTTGTATTGCGCCAACCCGGGTGTTCCGCTTGTTTAGCTATGAATGACGATAAAGTTCCTCCAGGAAAATATGCAGTAAGTACTTCCAACCGAAATTTTGAAGGACGTCAAGGTCCCGGTTCCAGAACCTTACTTGCTAGTCCAATTATGGCAGCAGCAGCAGCGGTCACAGGAGTTTTAACAGATCCAAGAGAGTTGATGTAAGCCCCCTAATCCCCGAAGGGGGAATTCCCAACATAATAAATAGTACAATTAAAAAAACAACTTTCGCCTCCAACAACTCCCCCTTCGGGGGTTGGGGGGCTAATAAAAAATAAAAATGGCATACGATACATTTAATATCCTAACAAGCAATGCGGTACCGCTACCTATAGAAAACGTAGATACCGATCAAATTATCCCAGCTCGCTTCCTGAAAGCAACAGAACGCAAGGGCTTTGGCGACAACCTTTTTAGAGACTGGCGATACAATTCAGATGATACGCCAAAAGCAGATTTTGTCTTGAATGACACCACTTACTCTGGTAAGATTCTAGTGGGTGGAAAAAACTTTGGTTCTGGTTCCTCCCGTGAGCACGCCGCTTGGGCAGTTTATGATTACGGTTTTCGTGCCGTAATTTCTAGCTTTTTTGCAGATATTTTTAAAGGGAACTGTTTAAATATTGGCATTTTACCGGTGCAAGTAAGCCCTGAATTTGCTGAAACTATTTTCAAAGCTATCGAAGCAGATCCCAAAACAGAATTGGAGATTAATTTACCTGAACAAACGATCACTTTACTAGCAACTGGCACTAAAGAGTCTTTTGATATTAATGGTTACAAAAAAAATAACATATTGAATGGTTTTGATGATATTGACTATTTGCAAAACATAAAAAAGGAAATTGTTGAATTTGCCAATGCCTTTCCTTACTAAAAACATACAAGTATAATTTATCAATATTACGCTTGCTACTGTTGTCAAGCTAGATTGCTGCTTTTAAATTTTTAGAAAATAAAAAAGCAAAGCTTCTAATTATGAGAATCACAGCCGCTTTTAGCAGTACATATATAATGGAAAAAAGAAAAATTGAAATAATGGACACCACACTTCGCGATGGAGAACAAACATCAGGAGTGTCATTTTCTGCTGCAGAAAAATTAACCATTGCGCAATTATTACTGGAAGAATTACAAGTTGATAGAATCGAAATTGCCTCAGCGCGTGTGAGTGAAGGTGAATTTCAAGGTGTAAAAGGGATAATGACTTGGGCTAAAGAAAAAGGATACGCCCACCAAATCGAAGTATTGACTTTTGTTGATAATGGACTTTCTATCGAATGGATGAAAAATACGGGCGCAATTGTTCAAAATTTATTAACCAAAGGATCTTTGAATCATTTAACTCATCAGTTAAAAAAAACGCCCGAACAACATTTTACTGAAATAGCACATACTATTGCTTTGGCGACAGCAAATAATATAGAGACCAATGTATATTTAGAAGATTGGAGTAACGGAATGCGCAATTCTCCTGAATACGTGTTTGCATATTTAGACTTTTTAACCAAACAACCCGTCAAAAGAATCTTACTACCAGATACTTTGGGCGTTTTAATTCCCTCAGAAACATTTGAATTTATTTCGAAAATCATAACTCGATACCCAAACTCACATTTTGATTTTCATGCACACAACGACTACGATCTAAGTATTGCTAATGTTATGGAAGCAGTAAAAGCAGGTATTCATGGGCTCCACGTGACCGTAAACGGAATGGGAGAGCGAGCAGGAAACGCACCTCTAGAAAGTACAGTTGCTGTAATAAATGATTTTTTACCACATGTAGTAATTAACATTAAAGAATCTTCCTTGTATTCTGTAAGTAAGTTAGTCGAGACGTTTACGGGCTACCGAATTCCAGCAAACAAGCCAATTGTAGGTGACAATGTATTTACGCAAACAGCTGGAATTCATGCCGATGGAGATAATAAAAATAATTTGTATTTTAATGATTTGCTTCCGGAGCGTTTTGGCAGAAGGCGAAAATATGCATTGGGAAAAACATCAGGTAAAGCCAATATTGAAAAAAATTTACAAGAACTAGGCTTGCAACTTAATCCCGAAGATCTTAAACTTGTCACACAACGAATTATTGAATTAGGTGATAAAAAAGAGACGGTTACTAAGGAAGATTTACCCTATATCATTTCAGATGTTTTAGACAGCCAGTCATACCAAGAAAGAATCGTAGTAGAATCGTATATCTTATCGCATGCCAAAGGACTGCGTCCATCAACTACTTTGTCTTTAAAAATTGATGGAGAAATCATTGAAGAACACGCGCAAGGTGACGGACAATTTGATGCATTTATGAATGCTTTGGCAAAAATATATAAGAGTAAAAATTTAGAACTACCAAGGCTGATTGATTATGCTGTCCGGATTCCGCCCGGGAGTAGTTCTGATGCCTTATGTGAAACCATCATAACATGGACTAACGAAGGAAAAGAGTTTAAAACGCGTGGTTTGGATTCTGATCAAACCGTTGCTGCCATTATTGCAACACAAAAAATGCTGAATGTAATCCCCTCCAATCCCGAATCTTCAGAACTAACCGAAAGGGAGGGAGCCAAGCCGAAATTGGAGCTTGAAAATTTGAAATAAAATTAAAGAAATACAACACAAACGACAAATCCAATCCTTCAACACCCAGTCTCCGCCTCCTTCGCAGGGGGCTGGAGCGAGGAAAACACAATTAATATGAAATTAAAAATAGCACTTTTAGCCGGAGACGGAATAGGACCCGAAGTAATCAATGAAGCCGTGAAAGTTTCTGACGCGATTGCTGAAAAATTCAACCATGAAATCACTTGGACACCTGCACTTACTGGTGCTTGCGCCATAGATGCCGTAGGCGTTCCTTATCCTGATGCAACCCACGAAATCTGCTTAGCTGCAGATGCTGTTTTGTTTGGCGCTGTGGGACATCCCAAATACGATAATGACCCAACCGCTCCAATACGGCCTGAACAAGGATTGTTATTGATGCGTAAAAAGTTGGGCTTGTTTGCTAATGTACGTCCCACTTTTACATTCCCGTCTTTAATTGACCATTCTCCTTTAAAAAGAGAACGTATCGAAGGAACGGATTTAATTTTTTTACGAGAACTGACAGGCGGAATATACTTTGGAGAAAAAGGAAGGAAAGACAATGGCGAAACAGCTTTTGATACCTGTACTTACACCAAATCTGAAGTTAAACGTTTAGCTAAAAAAGGATTCGAGCTAGCAATGACTCGTACTAAAAAACTATGCTGCGTTGATAAAGCTAACGTTCTAGAAACCTCGCGCCTGTGGCGAGAAACAGTACAAGCAATGGAAAAAGAGTATCCAGAAGTTACGGTAAGTTATGAATTTGTTGATGCCGTTGCGATGCGATTAGTGCAGTGGCCGAACTCATATGATGTTTTAATAACGGAGAATTTATTTGGCGATATTTTAACCGATGAAGCTTCAGTTATTTCTGGTTCCATGGGATTAATGCCTTCTGCATCTGTTGGAGAACATACTTCGTTGTACGAACCTATCCACGGTTCATATCCACAAGCTACTGGTTTAAATATTGCAAATCCATTAGCGACAGTATTATCCGCAGCGATGATGTTTGAAGATGCTTTTGGATTAAAAGACGAAGCAAATTCCATTCGATCAGTAGTTAACAAATCCTTAGAACAAGGAATTGTAACTGAAGATTTAGCTGCTAAGAATTCTAAGGCTTATAAAACGAGTGAGGTTGGCGACTGGTTGGTTGCTAATTTGTAAAACAAATTGTTTTTTTGTAGAGACGCACTGCAGTGCGCCTCTACCGTATCCAAACAAAAAAGGTGTCAATTTTCATTGACACCTTTTTTTATAGCTAGAAAAAAATATTAATATCCTCCTCTGTTTCCACCACCACGGTTGTCTCCACCACGGCTGTTTCCACCACCATAACCACCGCGTGAATCTCCACCACGACTGTTATTGTTAAAACTTCTTCTTTCACCTTCTGGTTTAGGCTCAGATTTGTTTACTACTATTGCACGTCCTTGAACAGTAGCTCCGTTCAATTCGTCAATTGCTTTTTGAGCTTCGTCATCGTTTGGCATCTCAACAAAACCAAAACCTTTACTTCTTCCTGTAAATTTATCTGAGATAATTTTAACTGAATCTACTGCTCCGTAAGCCTCGAAAGACTCTCTTAAATCTGCTTCCTCAATACTGAATGGAAGGCTTCCAACAAAAATATTCATATGTACTTATTTAAATAATACAACAAATGTAATGCTATTTTTCTCTAATCCACTATATATTAGCTAATTTATGTTTTATTTCACTTTTAAAAAAATAAGAGTTGTAATAGTGAAACTATATAATGATTAGTATTTATAAGATAACAGTAAAAAAATTAGGGAACCAAAGGTTTTTGCACTGGAATTTTATAAAAAACACCTTGCTGAAAATTGACAGTTGCATTCGCTTGAGAACTTCTATTGGTGTTTTCAGCACTAAACTTAAAAGTCCCAGTAATAGTCTTATTGATAGCGTCGTATTCTGTGATTATAATTTGGCCTTGACCAACACCAAAACCTGTTGTATATGTTACTATTCCAGTAGCCGGACCAGTAACGGTACAAATTGCTTTACTTGCCTCACTTGTTCCAAGAAAATAAGTTTGAGGCTCAGCAGCAGCAGTTTTCAAAGAAATCGTTTCGTTTACAATAAGGGATTCTATTAATAAGGATCCATCTGAAGCAATAGTAGCTTTTGATCGCACACCTCTCCAAAACACATTGTCTTTTAAACCCTGAAAAGAAGGATTGTTGAAACGAACGTCGTCCTCACAGGAAAGCAAACCAAAAAAAACAAGGGTTATCAAAAAATATTTTTTCATAATAAATCACTTTTGTGAGGAACAAAAATAGGACATTAGACCTAAAATAAAAGACAATTGCTACAAAAAACAAAACTATCGCTTTGGTTAATACCCTAAACTTCATTAAAATAGTACAGCAGTTAGCATTTATCGATAAAAAATGTATCTTTGCACCCTTAATTAATCGAGGTCGAGTACCTCAAAATTTAATCACAAGATTATGTCAGTAAAAATTAGATTACAAAGACACGGTAAAAAACAAAAACCTTTTTACTGGGTTGTAGCAGCAGATGCTCGCTCAAAAAGAGATGGTAAATACTTAGAAAAAATCGGTACTTACAATCCAAACACAAACCCAGCAACTATCGAGTTAAACCTTGAAAGTGCAGTAAAATGGTTGCACAATGGTGCACAACCAACTGATACTGCTAAAGCTATTCTTTCTTACAAAGGAGCTTTATTGAAACACCACCTTGATGGAGGTATTCGTAAAGGTGCTTTGACACAAGAACAAGCGGATGCAAAATTAGCTGCTTGGTTAGAAGCTAAAGCTGGAAAAGTTGATGCTAAGAAAGAAGGTTTGACTAAAGCACAAGTTGCTGAAAAAGCTAAAGCTTTCAAAGCAGAGCAAGAAGTTAATGCTAAACGTTTAGCTGCTGCCGCACAAGCTGAGGCTGATGCTATCGCTGCTGCAACTCCTGCTGTTGAAGAGGAAGTTGCTGAAGTTGAAGCTGAAGAAGCTCCTGCTGCAGAAGAAAATAACGAAACAACTGAAGCATAATTTAGAAGGCGACAATGCGTAAAGAAGATTGTTTCTACTTAGGTAAAATCGCTAAAAAATTTAGTTTCAAAGGGGAAGTTCTTGCATATTTAGACACGGACGAACCTGAGTTATACGAAAACTTGGAATCAGTGTTTGTTGAATGCAACAAACACTTGGTTCCATTTTTTATTGAAAGCAGTTCGCTGCACAAAAACGATTTCCTTAGAATTCGTTTTGAAGATATGAATACCGAAGAAGATGCCGATGCGGTTATTGGAAACGACTTATATCTTCCATTAAATATGTTGCCAAAACTTACCGGCAATAAATTCTATTTCCACGAAGTAATAGGTTTTGAGGTCGAAGACAAAAGACTAGGCGTTGTTGGAAAAATTGAATCCATAAATGACACTACAGCTCAGCCTCTATTTGAAGTTTTAAACGGTGATGTAGAAATTCTTATCCCTATGATTGACCATTTCTTGGTTAAAATTGATCGTGAAAACAAAAAAGTCATCGTGGATTTACCAGAAGGGTTAATTGAAATGTACCTTTAGTTTATTTTTTGAACCATTAAGAAATTAAGGTTCATTACGTTTTTTTCTTAATTCCCTTAATTTCTTAATGGTTTAATTTTTTTGTCTTCATGTCTAAATTCCAATTTAAACAATTTTCTGTTGAACAAGATCGCTGCGCCATGAAAATTGGTACTGATGGCGTTTTATTGGGTGCTTGGACGCCAATTGATAACAATCCATTTAGTATTTTAGACATTGGAACTGGAACAGGTATAATTGGACTGATGTTGGCACAACGAAGCAACGCAGAACAAATTGACGCTTTAGAAATTGACGAAGACGCCTACGAGCAAGCTGTAGATAATTTTGAAAATTCTCCTTGGAGCGATCGCTTGTTTTGTTTTCATGCTGGCTTAGACGAATTTATAGAAGAGCCTGAAGACGAGTACGATTTAATTGTTTCCAATCCTCCATTTTATACTGAAGATTATAAAACTGATAACGAACAGCGCGATCTAGCCCGTTTTGCTGACGCTATGCCTTTTGAAGAATTAATTGAGGCCGCAGATTTATTACTGTCTGAAAACGGAATATTCTCCGTAATCATTCCATATAAGGAAGAAGCTCATTTCTTGGCTATAGCCAAAGAGTATGAACTATACCTTTTAAAAATTACTCACGTAAAAGGAACACCAAATTCAGAGATCAAACGTAGTTTATTGGCTTTTAGCCGAAGTGAAACTCCTAATTTTCCAGTTGACGAACTAATTATTGAAACTTCAAGACATCAATATACCCCACTGTACATTACGTTGACTAGGGATTTTTATTTGAAGATGTAAAACTTCTTTTAAACAAAACCTAAATTTTCGTAGTTGTCCGTTTAATTTAAACTTTAGTCGTACATTAGAAATTAATTGTACAAAACAACCAGTTTTTAAAAAATATAACAATTGTTAATGCTTTTGTTATATTTCTTTATGTAAATTTGTGCTCTATAAAATTCATAAAACCATGAAACCAGACTTATTCCAATCTCCAGATTATTATAACTTAGATGATTTACTAAACGAAGAACACAAACTAGTGCGCGATTCTGCACGTGCTTGGGTAAAACGTGAAGTATCTCCTATTATAGAAGAATACGCTCAAAAGGCTGAATTCCCGAAACAAATTATAAAAGGTTTGGGAGAAATTGGTGGTTTTGGTCCTTATATACCGGAAGAGTATGGCGGTGCTGGTTTAGATCAAATATCATACGGCTTAATCATGCAAGAAATTGAACGCGGAGATTCTGGTGTTCGTTCTACATCATCTGTTCAATCATCGTTAGTTATGTATCCTATTTGGAAATACGGAAACGAAGAACAACGCATGAAATATTTACCAAAGTTGGCTACTGGTGAATACATGGGTTGTTTTGGTTTAACAGAACCTAATTACGGTTCTGATCCAGGAAGTATGATTACAAACTTTAAAGATATGGGCGACCATTATTTATTGAATGGTGCCAAAATGTGGATTTCAAATGCGCCCTTTGCAGATATCGCTATTGTTTGGGCAAAAAATGAAGAAGGACGAATTCACGGTTTAATCGTAGAACGCGGCATGGAAGGTTTTACTACTCCCGAAACTCATAATAAATGGTCCCTTCGTGCATCATCAACTGGAGAATTAATTTTTGACAACGTAAAGGTTCCAAAAGAAAACCTTTTACCCAATAAATCTGGTTTAGGTGCACCACTAGGCTGCCTTGACTCTGCACGTTACGGAATTGCTTGGGGCGCTATTGGTGCAGCTATGGATTGCTACGATACCGCTTTGCGTTACGCTAAAGAAAGAATTCAATTTGACAAACCAATCGCAGGAACACAATTACAACAAAAGAAATTGGCCGAAATGATTACGGAAATCACCAAAGCACAATTGCTAACTTGGAGACTTGGTGTTCTACGAAATGAAGGACGCGCTACAACCGCTCAAATCTCTATGGCTAAAAGAAACAATGTAGATATGGCCATCAATATTGCTCGTGAAGCCCGACAAATGTTAGGCGGAATGGGAATTACAGGTGAATATTCTATAATGAGACATATGATGAACTTAGAATCTGTAATTACGTATGAAGGTACGCACGATATTCATTTATTGATTACAGGAATGGATATTACCGGAATTCCTGCATTTAAATAGTATCAAATATATTAAATCATTTTTGTTTTAAAAAAAACCAGAATTATAGAAAATTCGTAACTTAACATACGAGAGTTTATATTCTTTTAATACTAAACAGTTATAAAAGAATTAGTAAAATTGATTACAAAAGCTTCTTGGAAACAAGGAGCTTTTTTACATTTGTTAAAAAATACCACCTATGAATATTGACACAATAAACAATAGTATTCAGCCACAAAAAGAACTATTGTTACAACATTCTTTGTACAACAAAGTTAAATCGATTGAGGATTTACATTGTTTTCTTGAAAATCACGTTTATGCCGTTTGGGATTTTATGTCTTTATTGAAAGCCTTACAATCTAAATTAACGTGTACGACAACTCCGTGGTTCGCTACAACCAATCCACAAACTAGATATTTGATCAATGAGATTGTGGTTGCTGAAGAGTCTGATTTGACAATCGATGGCCAACGTTCTAGTCATTATGAAATGTACATCGAAGCGATGAAAGCATGCGGAGCAAGCACGAATGGAATTGAACATTTTTTAACAGAAGTAAATTCACTGAAAAATATTTTTGTAGCGATCAAAAAAAGCAATTTACACCCCAATATTAAATCCTTTTTAGATTTTACTTTCCGAGTTATTGAGGAAGGAAAATCACATGAAATTGCTGCAGCATTCACTTTTGGACGAGAAGATTTGATTCCGAGTATGTTTACTGCTATTTTGAAAAATTTTCAGGCTAATTTCCCTGATACTGATTTAAGCAAATTGATATACTATTTTGAAAGACATATCGAGTTAGATGCTGATGATCACGGACCTATGGCCATGAAAATGATCACGGAACTTTGCGAATCTGATGCTCAAAAATGGTCTGATGTTGAAGAAGTATCGAAAATGGCTTTAGAAAAAAGAATTGGATTGTGGGATGCCATAGAAGAATCCCTTATTCTAAAAGTAGAACTGGCGTAAAACCAATAGTTTCTTATATACGTAACTATTATTTGGAAACGAATTCCCATTAATTTCAAAATAATGAAAAAAAATTTTCAAGTACTAGTTGCGTTATTTTTGTTGCTTATCATTGTAAGCTGTAGTGTAGAAAATGATGTTTCTCAAACAATACAAACCGCGCCGCCGATACAAGGTAAGGCCTACACTTATCTCGCTCTTGGAGATAGTTACACCATAGGAGAAAGTGTTTGTGAAACATGTTGTTTTCCAGCGCAACTATCAAAAAAACTAGTGAATCTAAATCCTAAAAATACGTATTCGCACAAAATTATTGCTCAAACAGGCTGGACTACAACCAACTTGCTTTCGGCTATTGGCGCTCAAAATCCATCTTCCAATTACGATTTAGTCACTTTACTTATTGGTGTAAACAACCAATATCAAAACAAGCCTTTTTCTTTATATGAAAAAGAATTCCCTGAACTTGTTAACAAAGCTATTGCTTTTGCAAAAGGTGATAAATCCAACGTAATTGTGGTCTCGATACCAGATTATGCTTTTACTCCTTTTGGGCAAGCATCAAGTAACCCCGCTGCTATTTCATCACAGATTGACCGCTACAATGAGTATGCGCAAAATTATTGTGAAGCAAATTCCATTTCTTTTATTTTCATCACTGATAGTACTAGACAGGGTTTGGCTAATAAAAGTTTAGTGGCTTCAGATGGTTTACATCCTTCTGATCTGGCCTATTCATTATTTGTAGAACGAATGTTCCCAACAGCGACTACCGCAATTCACAATTAAAAACATTAGAATTACGAAACCTCAAAGATACCCTAGCATTAAGGGCTATTTTGTTTATCTTTAGTTTTCAAATTAAAAAAATGGCTTCGCAAGAACGATTAACAAGAGCTTTTATAGAAGCACAGAGAATTCCTTTTAACGATCAATCGAAGTTTATTCTCTTTAGTGATTGCCATCGCAGTGACAACAGCTTTGCCGATGACTTTGCCAGCAATCGAAATGTTTATTTTCATGCAATGACCCAGTATTACAATGATGGATTTACCTATTTTGAACTCGGGGATGGTGATGAACTTTGGGAAAACATCTTTTTTAAAACCATTTTTGAGGCACACAAAAGCGTTTATTTATTACTTAAAAAATTTCATGATTCTAAAAGATATTACAAAATTTGGGGCAACCATGAAATGACTTTTAAAGATAACGCGCACGCACAAAAAACACTCTCTACTTATACCAATACGCAAAACGACAAAGAAGAACCTTTATTTACTGGTATTAAATGTCATGAAGCACTCGTTTTAGTTCATGAAGATACCAATCAAGAATTGTTTTTGACACACGGCCATCAGGCTGATTTCATGAATTACATCGGTTGGAAAATCAATCGGTTTATGGTACGAATATTATGGAAACCATTGCAAATATGGGGGATTTCAGATCCAACAAGTCCTGCTAAAAATTATATGGAGCGCATAAAAATTGAACTCCGCATCAAAAAATGGAGTGAAAATAACGGTCGTAAAATAACAATAGTTGGACACACGCATCGCCCTAGTTTCTCCTATCCAAGCCTAAATTCGACACCCTATTTCAATGACGGAAGTTGTGTACATCCGAGAAGTATTACGGGCATAGAAATTGTGGCAGGAACGATCACCCTAATAAAATGGTTTATTGATACCAAAGAAGATGGCATTTTGCAAGTTGTTAGAGAAGTATTGGAAGGTCCAACCAACTTAAAAGATTACAAATAAAAAGCGAGAATTTCTTCTCGCTTTTAAACTAATTTTCCGGAGCCAACTCTAATTCTAATCCTTCGAGGCTTTCGGTTATTGGAATTTGACAACCCAAACGGCTATTTGATTTTACATAAAATGCTTCTGATAACATAGCCTCTTCATCATCATTCATTTCTGGCAGCGGCACATCATTCAAAACATAACATTGGCAAGAAGCGCACATAGCCATTCCGCCACAAGTTCCTTCAACTGGAAGCTCATACGCTTTACAAAGTTCCATAATATTCATAGCCATATCGGTGGGAGCCTGCAATTCATGTACTACTCCTTCTCTATCTTTTATCTTTATTAATACATCCATAAATCAGTTGTGGGTTGAGAGTTTCATTGAGACAATAGCAAGACCTATGCTTTTAGTAGAAAAACATAGGTCTTTTTTATCTTTTCTATTTAAAAGGAACGCTTAATACCGTTTATAGGATATTAACAACAGTTTCTATTTGTGGAGCAAATTTTTTAATGGTGGTTTCTACCCCGGCACGCAACGTCATCTGGTTGACACTGCAACTGGTACAAGCTCCCTCGAGACGCACTTTTACATGCTTATCATCTTCGATGGAAATTAGTGTGATGTCACCGCCATCTGAGTTCAAAAAAGGTCTAATTTCTTCGAGTGCTTTTTGAACTTCTATTGTTAATTCTTCTGTTGTCATTTTCTTTATTTAAAGATTGAAAGATTAGAAAATTGAAAGATTATAATTAATTTTCAAAAGATTCTAATTTCTATTTTTTATTTACTGCGGAACAACCTGCCATAGTTGTAATTTTTACAGCCTCAGTCGCTGGTAAATTTTCATTTCTATTAACAACTTCCTGTACTACATTTCTAGTGATTTCTTCAAAAACAGTTTGGATAACGGAACCCTCTTGCATCGCTGCCGGACGGCCATAATCTCCGGCTTCACGAATGGATTGCACAATTGGCACTTCTCCAAGAAAGGCAACATCAAGATCTTCAGAAAGATTTCTTGCGCCTTCTTTTCCAAAAATGTAATATTTATTTTCTGGTAATTCCTCTGGTGTGAAATACGCCATGTTTTCTATAATTCCTAAAACAGGAACATTTATCGCTTCAGACATAAACATCGAAACTCCTTTTTTTGCATCGGCCAAAGCTACTGCTTGTGGTGTACTTACAATTACTACACCTGTGATAGGCAAGGATTGAACAATAGAAAGGTGAATATCTCCAGTACCTGGTGGCAAATCGACTAACATAAAGTCTAATTCTCCCCAATCTGCATCAAAAATCATTTGGTTTAACGCTTTAGAAGCCATTGGTCCTCTCCAAATTACTGCTTGACTTGGTGCTGTAAAAAATCCTATTGACAGTATTTTTACTTCATAGCTTTCTACCGGTTTCATTTTAGATTTGCCATCTACGGTAACTGAAATTGGTTTTTCGTTCTCGACATCAAACATGATTGGCATCGAAGGCCCATAAATATCAGCATCTAATATTCCTACTGAAAAACCCATTTTAGCTAGTGACACCGCTAAATTTGCTGTTACTGTTGATTTTCCAACTCCGCCTTTACCAGAAGCAACACCAATTATATTTTTGATTCCTGGAATAGCTTTTCCTTTGATTTCTACCTTGTCTGGAACGTCAACTTTACTGTTAATTTTTATTTTAGCTTCTGTTGATACTAATTCTAAAATTGCTTTTTTGATATCATCTTCTGCGCGCTTCTTAATGTGCATTGCTGGTGTGTGCAAGATTAAATCTACAACCACTTCATCACCAAAAGTAATCACATTTGCAATAGCGCCACTCTCCACCATGTTTTTCCCTTCTCCAGCTATGGTTATGGTTTCTAATGCTTTAAGAATGTCTTTTCTTTCTAATTTCATTTTTATTTAACTGTTTTCTATTAGTATTTGCATACCAGAATATTATCTTTATTTAATCTGATTTCAGATTACAAAGATAGCAGTTTAAGTTCTTATTTTAAAGGATTTGTATTGCATTTATTGATTTGCAAATTGCCACTACTTATAGCCCTGCTTTTCTATTTATCAACCAATTCAACACTTTTATAATCAAAGAAAAGTTTGCTACTCCATTCGGATCTCGGGAACCCAAAAAACCGAATCAAGATCTACAATCTGATTATTAACAACAACAATGCCCTCGTTTTCCAACAACTGTTGCATCAAATTTGTTCCGTCAAAATGTAATTTTCCAGTTAGCAATCCATTTCTATTGACCACGCGATGTGCTGGAACATCACCTAAAGTATGAGACGCATTCATGGCCCAACCCACCATTCTAGCGGATCGAGCTGTGCCTAAAGCTTTTGCAATAGCGCCGTAAGAGGTCACTTTGCCGTATGGAATTTGCCGTACTACAGCGTAAACCCTTTCAAAAAAGTTATCGTCGGACATGGCTTTATGTTTGATAAAAAGAAAGTTTGCTTTTTTGAAGATTAAAAATCTACTACCAATAATACCGGATAATATTTATTAGTGTGATCAAAGATACCAAACCCGTTATACCGCCTATAATGCTATTCATATTGCGCATTAAATAATCGGTCTTATTTTGTATTTTTTGAAAAAAAGTTATGTAAAAATAAAATACCAAAAAAGAACCTAATACTACTCCCGATACAAAAATAAAGACATAAGTGGTATCAAAATAAAACAAATTATAGGACGCCAAAGTTACGCTAACAAAAACATAATATGGAATTGGAAAAAAATTGAGCGCTGAAAGCAGCATACCAAGAAAAAAACGAGTCGAAGTGCTCCTTTTTTTAATTATTTCTTTTTTCTTCTTTGGCTTTTTGGCAATCAATAAAAAATAGACTGTCAATAAAGCAAATATTACAAAACCAAATTCGCGCAACAGTACAATAACTTCGGGACGTTCTTTTATAAATTGTGCAAATAGTATTGCAATAGCAGCCTGAAAGAAAATGATAATTACCGCTCCAAGAACGAACCAATAGGCACTTTTTTTACCTTCCTTTAGATTCACTTTAGCTGCTGTCATATTAATCAAACCCGGAGGCGTAATCCCTACAAAAGCAGTAACAAAACCCAGAAACAAGGAAGTAATTAAATTCATAGGCAAAATACAAACATTAAAAAAGCAGTACTATTCTTTAATTTTAAATCGAATATACGTAATTGCTTTGTTAATTTCCAAATATTGTTTTTCATAAAAAGTTTGAAATGCAGTCACTTCCTCAGGACTTCCCTCGTTTACATACACATTATGATTGGCATATAAAACTTCGTGACCTTCGCCATGAAGTAAACCAAGTGTGTAGCCGTGCATAAACTCACTGTCGGTTTTTAAGTTAACAACTCCGTCTTTTTTGAGGATTTTTTTATACAACTGCAAAAACTCTGAATTTGTCATTCGGTGTTTGGTTCGTTTGTATTTTATTTGCGGATCTGGAAAAGTGATCCAGATTTCATCTACTTCATTTTCAGCAAAAATATGATTGATTAATTCAATTTGGGTTCTAATAAAAGCAACATTAAGTAAGCCAGTTTCTACAGCAGTCTTGGCACCACGCCAAAAACGAGCTCCTTTAATATCGATTCCTACGAAATTTTTATTCGGATATCGTTCTGCAAGTCCAACAGAATATTCTCCTTTTCCGCAACCTAGCTCTAACACTAATGGATTGTCATTTTTGAAGAATTCTGTATTCCACTTGCCTTTCAAAGGAAATAAATCACCTACTACCTCTTCTCTCGTTGGTTGAAAAACATTAACAAATGTCTCGTTTTCCTTGAACCTCTTTAATTTATTTTTGCTTCCCACTTTTTTGAATATTTCGGCAAAATTAAGGAAATATATAAGACCGAATGTCAAAGTAGCAAAAAAATGAAAAATCAGCAGGCAACTTTCGATAACGAAATCTATTATTTACTTAAAACAGAACCAGCTCTTAGTTTTTTATTCCTTGAGCCTTAAGCTTATCGATAATAACCGACTCGCTTGCTGATTTCAATTCAATCACTTTGTTGGAATTGTCATTTGGGATTGTCATAGACAAAACGTATTGTTTTATTTTCCACTCTTGTCCTATTTTGACTAACACACCTGAGCCGCGACAAATTTTCATTTGAGTATTCAGCAATTCGTCAAACCAAGCGGTTTTTCCTGTTTTATCAAAATAAATATGGCGTTCTAAAGCTGTAAAACTCCACGCTTTCCCTTTATCAAAATGTGGTTTTGCATAGGCCTGAAATGCTGTTTTATTCCAATTTTCTGTTGCATCAGTACCAATAAAAATTGCATCATCAGTCATTAAGTTAAAGTACGTATTATAATTAGCATCTGCTGCAGCTTTATGCCAAGCATCTAATGTGACATTGATTTCGTTTATAGAATCGGTTTGATTTACCATCACACTTTTACAACCTAGTACGGTTATTACAGTCAAAACAGCTAGTAGTTTTTTCATTTTATTCGGTATTATTTTTATTTCTCCATCAAAAGCTAGTAGTATGCGCGTACTCCTTTTTTGTGTCGAATAAAGGTAGCATAAAAACACACAATACAGAAATCAATCGCACAATACCTAATTACACAACCAACAAACTGTCATTTGAGATCAAACCCACAAGACCCAAAATACGTAAAGCAATAGCACTATTTTTTGAGACATTACCGTGTTGTCTTTTACTGCGCATTCACAAGACAGAGTTACATCTTTACTACAGCGTTTTTTGAGCGAAGCGGAAAGAATCGATTTGATATAATAGTTTCGACAACATAACACATCAATAGACCTTACGCCTTTTGGAATAAAAAACTTTGAAGATTTACTTAATTCCTTTCATAATTTTTGGATTTTCACGGTTCGATTTAATTTAGAATTTTGTTAAAAAATAAAAAAAACAAATACAATCGTTTCATTTGCAATGTTTTATATTTGAATTGTTTTTAATAATCTGTCTCAAAAAAAAATATGCATGCAGACCAGTCCTGTTAATTCAAAATTACATATCAAGTTTTGACGTACTTTTGTATTGCTTTAAACAGAAAAATTTAAGATTTAAAGTTCCAATTATGAGAAAGTTATGTTCCCCAATACTTATTATTGTTTTTACAATGCTGTTGACAATTGTTTCTTGTAAAAAGAAAAATAATCCCAATGATGCTGCAAGTGCACCAAGTTTAAATACCGTTGAAGTTGCTTTTGACAGCACTCAAATCAATACTTTTTTTAAAAAATATCCAAAACTAAAAAATTACCAAAGCGAAGTAGAACAATTATACCGCAAACATCAGTTTCATTACATTTGGTTTGATAAAGATGGTCTCAATGAATTTGCTGGCTTGCTATACAACAAAGTAAATAACATGAGCCAGGAAGGACTAGAAGCTGAAATTCCGTACAAGGAAAAATTAGATGATATTTATGACAATCCAGAAGACAATCAAAAAGCAAGTATTAACACTGAATTGTTTAGTTCTGCGCTGTACTTTTTTTATGCAGATAAAGTATACGATGGCATCAGCACTCAAAAAACACAAGATTTAGGTTGGTTTTTGCCTCGAAAAAGACAATCCTATGTCAATTATTTAGATTCGCTGTTAATCAATCCTTCATTAATAAATAAAGAAGAAAAAGGTGTATTGAAACAGTATTACCTGCTAAAAAAAGTATTGCAAGAATACCGAGCACTACAAAAAAAAGGAGGATGGAAAGCCATCGCACTAGATTCAACCGTTAAGTCTTATAAAGTGGGTGATAGTGCCACCGCAATTGCACAAATAAGAACACGTCTTTTTATTACTAATGATATTTCACGAGATTCTAAAAGCGCCGTTTATGACGCTGAATTAGCAGATGGAATATTAAAATTTAAAAAGAGAAGTGGCAATACACTCAACAAAAAAATATTACCAGAGCACATCAAATACATGAATGTGCCCGTTGCTGAACGCATTAAAAACATTATGATCAACATGGAACGTTGCCGATGGATTTCGAATGATATTACTAAATCAAACGAATTAATTGTGGTAAACATACCTGCATATGAATTAACTTTTTTCCGAGATGGGAAACCAGAATTAGTATCTAAGGTTGTAGTTGGAAAAGCGCTGAACAAAACCGTAATTTTTAGTGCACCAATGAAATATATTGTTTTTCGACCGTATTGGAATGTGCCTGCCAGTATACTTAAGAAAGAGATTCTTCCTGCCATTGAGAAGAATCCAAACTACTTGGCTGAACACAACATGGAATGGAAGGATAGTTATGTAAGACAAAGACCCGGACCCGAAAATTCATTGGGATTAGTAAAGTTTTTATTTCCTAATTCGAATGCGATTTATTTGCACGATACGCCTTCCAAAAGTTTATTTGGGAAAGAGGATCGCGCTTTTAGCCACGGCTGTATTCGTGTAGCCAAACCAAAAGAACTTGCTGCCATGATTATGAAAAACGATAAAAAATGGAATCCTGAAAAGATAGAAACTGCTATAAACGGCGGAGAAGAATATTGGTACACGCTCAAAAATAAAATACCCGTTTATATTGGTTATTTTACCGCATGGGTAGACGCAGACGGAGTGATTCATTTCTATGAAGATGTGTATAAAAGAGATGAAAAACTAGCAGCTCTACTATTTGATAAATAAAATTTGCTCTGTTTTCCAGAAAATAGCAACCAAAAAAAATGACACTATCTCCATAAGACAGTGTCATTTTTTTGGCGTGCCAAAAGGCTATTATTTAAAACAACTTTAAAACTAGTTAAGCATTCAATTTGTTGTTAGAACTATTCTTTTAATTTATTCTTATCTTCTTTTAAAACTTTAGCATTTTGTGGGCTAACAATTTTTTTACCCGTTTGTTCTTCAATTTGCTTTCGGGTATTTCCAGCAATTTCGCCTCCTTTTCGGGCCATTTTTTTATTATCAGTAAATGTTTTAGGATTATTTTCTTTACTAATTTCTGTTGTGGTTGCTTCCGCCAACATATTTAATACCAATTCTAAATTGGTCATATTATCTCTTAGGTTTTCTTTTTTTAAGCCTTTTAAATTCTTGTACTGCTTTACTGTGTTTCCGCTCCAAGCTTGGGTAATTATATCAGTAAGTGAGGCAAATTTCTTACATGCTTTTTATTTTTTGTAAGGAGTTCAAGAATTCCACTTCGTTCCATTTCTTGCCCTTTTTTTACACCTCTATTTTCCCATTCATCGGTGAGTTCTTTTCTAACTTCGATGCTTTTTAGACGCTGATTAATCCATGCTGTAGAGTATCCTAATTTCAAATAATTTTCCATAGCACGATCAATTGCCTTTTCTGGATCTTGACTCTCTTCTATGCGTTCGTAGCCTATTTTAGCTAACCATTGTTTAAAAGGCTCTGCTTTTGGTGAAGGAATAGATTGAATCAAACGGAATAGTTGCTCTGTATCAGCAACATCTGTTAAACGCATCTTACCATCAGGAGCTACCATTTTCAAACCGTTACAATTTGTAACGGTTTCATTTCCTTCAGCCAAAAGTCGTTTTTTTAAAACGCGCAAATACACTTGTGGATTATTACTATCTGTTAAAGCAGCAATAATATCTACAATTGAAAAAAACCATTTCTCTTGTTCGTTATCATATGAGGAACGTATTTTTTGGCTTTCAAATAATTTTATGTTTTCCATCATTTTGTTCTATAATTACATTTTCTCAAATTGCTACTTCTCAATGCCTTTCGATATTAAATTAAAAGTCCTAATTTACTGCTAAAATTATTAAAACCACTATCCCAATTCTAAAGAATCTTAACCAAAAAAAAATGACACTATCTTATTTAGACAGTGTCATTTTTTTGTTTGCCAAAAGGCAACTATTTAATACGCTTTCTGTTTTTCAAAAGCCGTGTCCAACACTTTTTTGATTTTGTCTAAGGCACCGTGAAAAGCTTTTTCGGTAGTATCGGCGTGATTGGTAACTGCAACGGGTTGCATATTTACTGGTCTGGCTTCGATAAGGCATCGTTTGTCGTTGATTCCGAATTTATCACTGTTTTCGTCTGCAAGATGCACTTCTAAACGGGTTACTTTATCTTCAAAACGCGCTAAAGCGGTTCCTAATTCCTCAGCTATATACGCTTTCAAACGTGCGTGTCCTTCTACATTGTTGTCTGTGTTGATTTGTACTGTCATGTTTTTATTTATTTAATGTTCTATTCTCAAATTTACCGATTGCAGTATGAAAAACCGAACCAATTAATAAAACATTGTGAAAATAAAGCACACTTAATTATCGAAGTTATTGAGGATAAACAGTATTGAAAAAGTTTTCAAAAGCCTCACAAAGTAATTCTTTATCAAGTTCAAATAATTCCTTTCTAACATCCCAATCTTTTATTAATTCTTCATCTTCTTCACAAATTTCTTCTCCATGAAGCTTTCTAGTTAAAATATCACTAAGTAAAACACTATGAGATGAAGAATATTTTGGACAGTATTGTTCTATGAATGCCCAATAATCAAATTTACTTTTTTGGACTTCTAAAATCTCTTTTTTATCAGAATTAAACTTGGGGAAATGAACATATTCAACCGCAAGATTACTTGAATATTGAGATACAAATTCAGAATCATCCAAAAGAGTTTCAAAAGATGAAGCAATCAAATATTTCTTTATTGCATCTGCAGTTGAAAACCCTCTTTCGTTTCCTAGATGTTCCCCTTTTCTGTATATTGCAAATAAATTTGGTTTTTTCATTTTTCGAAAATAGTATCAAGGTGAAATTCTAAAAATTCTTTTCGTGGCAAATATTTAATTCCATCAACAATTCTTTGATTTTCAATGGAAACAAAATGATTTTGGTAAAAAGAAGTTTCCTTCTTCTTTTTTAGACTATTTGACAATATTACTTGGTAGCTTGAGTTAACACCAATCAATCCTTTATCAAAAGCTTTATCATAGAGAGCAGAAAGGCATATTCCATTTTCTGGATTTAATCTTTCGTTTTCATTTTTTGACCAAGGAACAATATGACTTGCTAATAATAATTCAGGAATATCAATTCCCGTAATTGCACATTGAGTATTGTAATTTGTTAAAACCATTTGTCTAAAAACAGACTGATTTACTCTAGTTTTCACTTCACGAATAACCGTTTCTCCTTTTAATCCTTTTAAGTCGAAAAGAATATCTTGGTATTTATTTTCTATGGAAGTATTTTCTTTTTGAGCTAAAATTTGTTCGCTGAGAAAAACCAGTTCTTCCTGATTATGAAAGAATTCATCCCAAATTGGTTTAACTTGATTCATCCCTCCTTTTAAACCACCTACCCCTCTTTTCTGATGATAGGGATCAACACTTGCAAAATTACCTAATCGCATCCCGATAGAACTTGGCGTCCTGCCTAATATATTTGCCAAAGCAATAACTTTTGGATTACCCTTATGAGTTTTCCCGAATTCAATTTTTAAATACAAATTAAAAGCAAGTATTAATTCTTCACGAGTCCAGAGGTTTCGAATTTTCATCTAACCAATTTTTGATTGTAAGTTATCTAAATTTTCTTTGTGAGTATTGATGTTTTTTCTAATATCTCTACATTTTTCCTCATTAAAATCAATTCCTCCTTTTTTATCTTGAAAATATTCTCTCCCAGTTTTTTTATCTTTTATGAAGACAGCATGAGCAAAATTATTTCTAGTTTTAATTACATTTGTTTTGAAATCATCTATAAAATTTTCACAACCAATCGCATTAATTATATTTTCAATTGCATTAGCTCTTTGAAATGAAGAAAAAAGTACTGGATCCGATAATACTTTACTAATATTATTTTGTTGTTTGTACTTTTCGGAATTTTTTAATTTTTCAGAATGAAAACTTATTAAATCATCAATAACACTATTAATAATACTTTCTTCTCCAGTATTATCAATGTAAGTGTTTACGATGTCTAACATTTGAGCATCTAGAGAACTCACCTCGTTCATTATTAATCCTCTCATTGAGACAATATGTTGAAATTTTGAAATTGTCAATTTTACTAAATCAATTATCTCATTCTTTAATTCGTTATAGTTCCCTTCTGTAAGTTGGTAGAATGTGATTCTATTACTATTAATTAATTCCTGTTGTCTTAATTGAGTATTTGCTGAATAAAAAAATATTTCAGTATGATTATGTTTATTATCTCTTATGTAATCAATTACTTGTTTACCAGTTGTTCCACTGTTTAATGATAGATCAGTTATTATTAAGTCATAGGTTGTGCTGTCAGTAAACAATTGAACAAATTCATTAAAATCCTCAGCTTCTTCTATTTTGCAATTGAAAAATTCCTCTGTAATAAAATTAAATATTTCTTTTTTAATTGATTTGTATGGTCTGGTATCTATTTTATCATCAACCCAAATAATATTATAATTTAATTTCATAATGGAAATTTTATTAAGAATTCAACACCTTTACTATAATCTGTATTAACAATTATTTCGGCTTTTAATTTAGCTAAAGTCTGTTTAGCTAACGATAAACCAATTCCAGAGCCATTTGTTTTTGTAAAACCAAACTCAAATATTTTATCTTTTATTTCATCAGGAATACCATCACCATCATCTTTAAATGTCAATACGTAACTATCTTTATTTTTCAACCATTTAATATCAATATTTTTTGCTTTAGCTTTTTTAGAATTTGTAAAAAGATTGTCAAATAAAACAGTCAATTCTAAAGGCATAAATTTTATTATTTTTTTCAAATTTTGTGGTTGTTCAAAATTTATTTTGATTGGCTGTTTTTGATGAATAAATGAGTTTGCAGGAATATAATTATTTAAAACATAATCATAAGTAAATTGAATAATATCCTCGGTTATCTTTTCGCTTTCCAGATTAAATCCTGCATTTGTAACAAATCTAGAGGCACTCAATATTTTCTTTACCTCAAGATTAATATTAAGAACTTCTTCAATAAGCTTTTCTTTAGAAATATTGCTATTTATTGATTTTATTAATTCATCAAGGCTAAAAGTTATATTTCCAGCTGTATGAACAATTTGATGCTGTAACATCAACAAATCTTCTTTATCTCTATTATTTATTGAGTTGTCAAAAAGTTTTTTTGTAATTTCTTCACTTAATTCTTTGGAGAGTTTTTCGTTTTCAATTAACTTTTCAAAAGCTTCTGCTTCTGCTTCTTCTTTTACTTTACGTAATTCATCAATCTTTTTTTCAGCTTTCTTAATTGTACTAATGACTTCGTCTTTATTAAAAGAATCAGTTTTAATTTGTTCAGTAAGATTACTTAATACTGTATTTATAGAGTTTTCAGATTTTTTATTTAAAATGCTTAATATTTCATCTGAAACCTCAAATCGCAAAACATTTTTAGAGTTGGTTAATCCATTTAATAACTTTCTTAAGTTTTCGTTGATGTCATTGATTTTTTCGTTTTCTTGACCTTTGTTTTTGATGAAAACATTATCAAAATTTATAAATTCTTCTGGAGAAAGTGAATTTCCCCAATCAGTAACGTCAATAATATACTTCTCTAATTTCTTTAAAGTTTCGTAAAACCAATTTTCTAATTCAAAATAAGTTTCTGTTTTTATTAATCCATCCCCTCTACTTGAAGTCTCACGAAGATTATTGTTTTTTCCTTCAATTGAAATATAACCAATAACTTCTCGAGTTCCTAAATATCGACTATGTCCTTGTGCTTTTCTATTGTCCATTTTTAATGGATCTTTTGCTCTTTCACCGTATGGAAAAATCCTTAAACCGTTTTTATAAACAAATATATGTCCATACTCAACAGGTTGTAACCCCATTCTCCTGCTAAAAGTTGATTTAGCAGATACATTTAAATAATAAATTGAAAAATTCAAATCTTTAAAGTTTTTAAATGGATTTTCTTCAGTTACAGAATAAACCATTTTGCCTGCTTCAAATAAAGTAGTAATTATTTCTGAATCGTAAACTTTTGACTCTATGTAAGTAGTTTTGATGCCTAAAGTGTCAAATATTAAATTTTGAATATCTCCATTGACAATCTTTATGTATTTTACTAAATTTGGATCTATTGGACTCTTAGGATGATTAACTTGCTTTCTATTTTTTAAAATTTGATCTTTATCATTTTCAACCTCTTCTTTTACTTTTAATGTTATATTAAATGAATCATTTTCATTAATCGTATTAGGATTTATTAATCTTGACAGAGCATCTTTTAATTGAAGAAATTTTTCTCTATTCCATTTACTTTTTAAATTAGTAATTTCAAGAATTGTTCCGTGTTCAATATCATAATTACTTTCTTCAATCGTTTCTTGTAATACAGTTATGTTAACAAATTCGTCTTTAATATCTCCTTCAAATTTATTCCAGTCAGTTATTAAAACTTCAACTTTTGGATTTATTTCATCCTTTATGGTTTCTAAATAAAGATTACTTCCTAGTCTATCACATGAAAAACGACCAATTCCTTTTGCGCCTGCATATGCTCTTTTTACTTTAATTTTATCACGATAATCATAACTATCTTCTTCAGTTCCTTCAATCTTTGCTGAATAAGCTACAAATAACCATTTGTTAATAAGGTCGTCATAGTTCATTCCTTTACCATTATCTTTTATGGTTATCTTACCTCTACTAGAATAAATATCTTCAAATATAATCTCAACTTTGGTTGCATGCGCATCATAAGCATTTTTAACTAATTCAAAAACAGCAATAAAATCATCATTGATTAAATCACTTCCTATGATATTCTTTAAAGCAGAACTAACTTTGAATGATAATGGATTTTGCATTCTTTTAAATAAGTTGTTTTAAAATCAATCCGCTTTGTTCAGTAAAAAGTGGTGGAATTGCATTTCCTATTTGTGTGTATCTCGGTACTTCTTGAGTTCTTAATTTTCCTCCTGTAGTGTATTTCCCTTGAAATTTATACCAATCAGGGAAAGATTGAATCCTTGCATATTCACGAACCGTTAAAATACGAGGTTCTAAATAATGTATATAATCATCTGGAAGTGTGGTTATTGTTGGAGTTTTATCTATACTATTCAGAGGAATAACTGTACGTTTTTTAATTTTATATTTCTCTTGAATTACTTTACTAATGTTTAAATTTCTTCTGCCTTTAGTTTCTTCCAGTATATTTTTAAATCTTTCAATGATTACTGGAGAATGTTTTGGAAAACGGTGACTATCCGCAATGGTATTTTCAATCCCCTCGCGCATTAGTTTTTGATAATTACCTTTTTCTTTTCCGTAAATTCCAGATTGAAAACTTGGAAAATCTGGAGTTTCTTTTAATCCGTTTCCTTTGAACAAATCAGAAATCGCATCTTGTAAATTAGTTTCTACGTTTAGGCCTTTGGCTTTTAAAAAATCAAAGCGATTTTCTTTTAAAGAGTCAAAAAAGCTTTCGACTTTTTCTTGTGTAGCATTTTTCAAAGTCTTTTTTATGCCCACAAGAATAAAACGGGTTCTTTTTTGAGGAACTCCATAATCTCCAAAATTCACCAACTGTCCTTTCACATAATATCCGGATTCATCAAGCTTTTGAGTCACTTGTGAAGAATAGGCAACTCCTTTTTCTTTATTTTTCTTGAATTCCATTGTAAACCCCTTCACATTTTCAAAGAAAATAATTTTAGGTTCAACAATTTTAACGAAATTGATATAGGAGTTTATAAGGTCATTTCTTAAATCAAACTCATTTCGTTTTCCTGCCATAGAAAACCCTTGACAAGGCGGTCCTCCCGCTATCATTGTCACTTTTCCCTTGAGTTTTTCTAATTTAGAATTGTAGCTATCAAGTACTGAATTTATTTCTAAAGCCTTTGTAGGTAACCATTTTGGCCAATCGAAATGATTTTTATTTTTAATTAAGTTGTGTTCTAAGGTTTTAAACGCATCAGGACTTTTCTCTACAGCAAAAATGCCTTGCCATCCAGCTTGATGCAACCCTAGTGACAATCCGCCACAACCCGCAAAAAGATCTATGTAGGTAAATTTATTTTTCATGAAAATTTGTAAAGCATTCAAATTTATTAATAAAAAAAATATTAACCTGGATTTAATTCCAAAATCTTCATATGTAAGTAAAATTTTATATGAAAATTTGGTAATTACAAAAAAAACACTACTCTTTAGAATAGCGTTTTTTGAAAATTTATCAATTTGTGATGTGATTGCTTCGTTCCTCGCAATGACAATCGTCTTGAGGAATCGAATGCCCTAGCCCTGATGGGAACGGCATCCTTTTCCTTCCGCCACTTTCGGCGGAGGAAAAGATACAGTGTACAGCAGGAAAAAGCTCCTAAAAATAAATCTTATTTAGGTGATTTTTGCAATTCGGTTACGCCCATATTGAATAAGGTAAAGGCCTGAATATCGACGTTTTCCTGTATGGTTGCTGCTACGGATTTTCCGGCGCCATGTCCTGCATTGATGTCAATGCGAATAAGGGTTGGGTTGGTTCCGGTTTGTTTTTCCTGTAATTCGGCAGCAAACTTGAAACTGTGTGCCGGCACTACTCTATCATCGTGATCGCCCGTTGTGACCATTGTTGCTGGATATTGAACTCCCGCTTTTACATTGTGTACGGGAGAATAGCCTTTGATGTAACTAAACATTTCCTTGCTGTCCTGCGCCGTTCCGTAATCATACGCCCAACCTGCTCCTGCGGTAAAGGTGTGGTAACGCAACATGTCCATCACGCCCACTGCTGGCAAAGCGACTTTCATTAGATCTGGTCGTTGCGTCATGGTAGCACCTACCAGCAATCCTCCGTTTGACCCACCACGAATGGCTAGGTATTGTGAAGAAGTGTATTTCTGAGCAATTAAATATTCAGCTGCTGCAATGAAATCATCAAATACATTTTGTTTTTGCATTTTGGTTCCTGCATCGTGCCATTTTTTCCCGTATTCGCCACCGCCACGTAAATTAGGTACGGCATAAACGCCTCCGTTTTCCATCCAGATGGCATTGGCAATACTGAAACTTGGCGTTAAACTCACGTTGAATCCGCCATATCCGTAAAGCATGGTTGGGTTGGTTCCATCTAGTTTTAATCCTTTTTTGTGGGTGATAATCATTGGGATTTTGTTACCGTCTTTTGAGGTATAAAACACTTGCTTAGACTCATACAAATCGGTATTGAAATCTACTTTTGGTTTTTCATACACAACAGAGGTTCCTGTTTGTGTATCTAAACTAAAAATAGAACCGGGTGTGATGTAATTTGTAAACGAGAAATAAAGATTTTTCTCTTTTTTCTTTCCACTAAAACCGCCCGCTGTTCCCACTCCTGGTAGTTTGATTTCGCGAACCAATTTTCCGGAATAATCATATTGTTTTACTAATGAAACGGCATCTTTCATGTAATTTGCAAAGAAATAACCGCCACCTATTGATGGAGATAACACATTCTCTGTTTCGGCAATGAAATTTTTCCAGTTTTCTGGTTTTGGGTTGTTGACATCCACGGTAACGATGCGTTTGTTGGGCGCGTTCAGGTCGGTTTCTATGAATAATTTTCCACCTTCGTTTTCGATGATGTTGTTGTCGCTTTTGAAATTATCCACAATAGTCACAATAGGACTGTTGGGTTTTGTCAAATCTTTGATGTACAACTCATTCCCGTAGGTAGAATTTGCCGCCGTAATTATAAGGTAACGATCATCCTCAGTCACACCACCGCCTACGTAACGGCGTTTTTGGTCGGCACCAAAAATTACTTTATCGTTTTTTTGTGCCGTTCCTAACTTATGGAAATACAATTTATGTTGATCGGTTTTTGCCGATAATTCGCTTCCTTTTGGTTTATCATAACTAGAATAGTAGAATCCTTCGTTTGCTTTCCAAGACACGCCGCTGAATTTTACATCGACAATCGTGTCTTCGATTATTTTATTAGTCATGGCATCCATGATAATGACTTTTCTCCAGTCGCTTCCGCCTTCTGAAATAGCGTAGGCTACTTTTGAACCGTCTTTGGAGAAATCCAATCCGCCAAGCGATGTGGTTCCGTCTTTAGAAAACGTATTTGGGTCTAAGAAAACAGTTTCAGTTCCTTTGGCATCTTTGCGATACAACACCGATTGGTTTTGTAAACCGTTGTTTTTATAGTAATACGTGAAATTCCCTTCTTTGAAAGGCGCTCCTATTTTTTCGTAATTCCACAGTTTTTCCATTCTTGCTTTTAACGCATCACGAAACGGGATTTGGTTGAGATATCCGTAGGTTACTTCGTTTTGGGCTTTGACCCAAGCACCTGTCTCAGCTGATTTGTCGTCTTCAAGCCAGCGATACGGATCCGGAAGTTTCGTATCAAAATACGCATCAACAGTTGCCCCTTTGCTAGTAGTGGGGTATGTTATTTTTTCGTTTTTATTTTGGCCAAAAGTTGCCATTGCAGAGGTTACAGCCATTATTAAAAAGGAATTCTTCATTAGTTAATTTTTTAGGTTATTACAAAAATAGGGAAATAGTTAGTGTTGTAAAGGTGGGAAAGTCTTAAATAAAACCAAAAAAAGTGTTTGTTTTTTGATTAGGATTAAATGACAATGTGACTACTACTTGCACAACTTAGAAGGTAAAAAAATTAACCATATAAGTTTTTTTTAAGTTTAGAAATAATTGACGTGTGCAGCAAAAAAATAATAAACCATATTAGGCATTTAAGGTCATTTATGTTTAAAACGAATTCGTTTGTGTCACGTTTTGAGCTTTGTACTAATATGACTTACATGTTAAAAAACAACAGCCTAAAGACTTATTTTATGGTGCAGAGAAAAACGCTACTCTTGCGAATAACGTATTTTGCTACAGTTATATCGTTTACTTACTTATTTTCTTTTCCTGAATCAAAATTTTCCAACTCTATTTTCACAGCTTCTAGCAATTGTTGTTCAGTAGGTAGGTATAATCTATATTGACTGGCTACAATATTTCTCTCGTTTTCGGGCAGCGTAAATTTTACAACTCCATCATTTTTATTTGCACAAAGCAAAATTCCAATAGTTGGATTTTCACGAGGCAGTTTTTCTACTCGGTCGTAATAATTGACATACATCTGTAGTTGGCCAATATCCTGATGCGTAAGTTTATCTGTTTTGATTTCGACAATGACAAAGCATTGTAATATTCGATTATAAAAAACTAAGTCGGTAAAAAATTCATCGCCGTCAATGTGAATTCTTTTTTGTCTCGCCACAAATGAAAAACCATTTCCTAGTTCCAATAAAAAATCTTGCAAATGAGTAATTATAGCGCTTTCTAAATCTCTTTCATAGTAAGCTGCTTCCCGTTTTAACCCCAGAAATTCAAGATACATCGGATCTTTTATAATCTCTTTTGCATCCGAAGGCAGTTTTTCATTTTTGGCAACAGCGAGTACGCTTTCTTTATCATTGCTCATTAAAAGGCGTTCGTATAAACTACTGTTAATTTGACGTTCGAGTTGTCTTGACGTCCAATTATTTTTTACGCTTTCCGCAATATAAAATTCTCTTTTATACTGATTATCAATTGCCAAAAGTAATTTATATTGTGTCCAGCTCAATTGCGTCCGCAATGCGGACGCAATTGGAAAAATCCGGTAAAACTGTCGGTATCTCTCTAATTGCCTCACTGAAAAACCACTCCCATATTCTGGTTGTAATTGTTGAGAAAGAAATTTAATTAAGTAGGTTCCATAGTCTGCACGATCCTTTCCGTTTTGTTCCTCCTCGAAAATACGTTGCCCAATATGCCAGTACATCAATGTTCTTTCAGTGTCTACCGCTCTAATCGCTTTGTCTTTTGAAGCTGCTATAATGGCTTTAATATCAGGAATTACAGATTGGTTTTGTAGCATCATTATTTAGGTAAATAAAAATTAATTCAATTCTTTATACAATAATACAAAAAAAGCACTAAAATAGTAATCCGTACTTTTTGCACTTAAAACCAAAAAACGCTACTCTTTCGAGTAGCGTTTTGAAAATCTATAACAAATCGTTTCAAACCTATCTAAGTACTACTGGATATGTAATTTGTGCGTCTGTTGCTCCACCGGCATTTGTAATATCTCCAGTTACAACTCCAGCTGCGCTTTTAAGTGGTTCATGTCTCAAAACTACAGTAATAGTTCCTGTTGCAGCAGCTGCTCCTGTTCTTAAAGTAAAAGCCAAACCAATAGGCTTACCGTTAACATCGGCATCGGCATAAGTAAAAGCTCCTATTGCTGAAGCAGTTTGAAAAAACAATTGGTGCTCATCACCTTCTTCTTTTACCTCCAATGTAATATCATCAAGTGGCGTCACGGCCTCGTTTAAGAAACGTACTGTTCCCGTGTAGGTAGTGTTTACCAATAAATCTCCAGAAACTGTTACCACAGGTGCATTTGGCCCATCTCCGTCAAGATCTCTTGAAGTCAAAGTCACCGTCTGACTTCCAGCGGTCAAAGTTGTAGTCACCGTTGTGATTACTTCTTCTTCATTTACCGCAACAGGATCATCATTGTTACAAGAAGCTAAAGAGAAAAGGGATACTAATGTTAATGCTGCAATTTTTAAATTTTTCATGATTATTTGTTTTTTTACTTTTTTAATAATTGAATTTTAATTGAATTTGAAAGTTTCTACCCATTTCATCGGCGAAAAAGCGCTGTCTGTTGAGATAGTCCCTGTAACTAGTGTTTAAAATATTTTGAACAGAAAATGCGATCGTTGCATTGGTCTTACCGAAAGTTTTGAATTTCATTTCCGAATAAAAATGCAACAATTGATAAGCTGGTGGCGGTGTGCTGATGTCTACCAGAACGGGTACCAACTCATTATTCACAATAATATTTGCAATGAAATTATTGTCAGGAAATCGATTTTGACGCAGCACCACTTCACTCTTTAATTCGAGTTTTAGATCATTCCACTCCGTTTTTGCAAACTGAATTTTATTGCTCACATTCAAGGGCGGAATATCGATTAAAGATTCCTTGTTAGTGATGTCCTTCCCGTTAACATAGGCCAAGGCAAAATCATGTTGCCATTGTTTGCTTATTTTCCAATGGGTTTGAACATCAACTCCCGTCAATCTTGCATTGGTCTGCTGGTATTCCCAAACAGGGAAAGCACCACGAGTAGTAGTTTCAAAATCAATAGGACGCAAGAACATGAAATTACGGATGCTATTGATAAAAGGATTCACCTCAACCGAGAAAGCAGTCCATTTTTTCTGCAATGTCGTCGATAATTTGATTGCTTGTTCTTTGTCTAAAGCTAAATCTCCTAACTCGATTATGCCCGTAGAATGATGCAAACCGTCACTAAAGAACTCCGATGGATTTGGGTTTCTTGTCGCTAGGCTAATATTAGAATACCAATTCAGATCTGCCTCAAATTCCTTGTGAAACCCTGCACTGGCTGAGATATTATGAAATGTAAAACTAGGCTTTACTAACCATTTAAGACCGTCTTCACGCACTATAAAATCAGCAAATTCAGTTTCGTAACCCCTTTCCTCCCATCTGGATTTATAATAAAACTTAGCCGCATCCACTCGCGAAAAGTCATAACGCAGTCCTGCATCGACAGAAAAGCTATCGGACAAATCATAACTCGCTATTCCATACGTTCCAAATTCGATTCGTTCAAAATTAGGAATCAGCGGATCTATTCCAGTGGCCGGATTTGCAAAATTATTCTGGAAGGAAGTGTTGAATCCAGTTTTAAAAGTCCAGTCATGTAACGTTTTTTTGTAATCTACATTAATGGTGTGCGTGGTCAACTCCAAGTCTAAAGCGGCTACATCATTAGAATTTCCTCTTCGTACATCAAACTCCAATCGCTTATTGAACTGAAAAGAGTACTGCACAGCCAAAGAAGTCGTTTCATCGAAATAATAGTTGTAGTTCAACTTAGCCAAATGATGCTGCACCTTCTGCTTTGGATTTTTAATGGTGTAGGTGAAATCATTCACAACGAAAGGAGTTTTATTGGTAATGGAATTGTATAAATCGTTTACATTACCAGTATGCGACGCACTCAAAATACCAATCGTAGTATTGTAAAAACTGTAATAACCGGAAATATCATATTTTTTTCCAGTGAATTTTACATCTCCAGAAAAATTAGCTTCCCGATTTCCTGAATTGGACAATACATAATCCGGTGCTTCTTTGTCGCCTGAATACTTGAATGTTCCCAAAGCGTTCCAACTCCATCCGTTATCATTTCCTTTATGCAAACTTGAACTAACGGAACCGCCTCTGCCATTGGACGCCAAATTCAGAATGGTTTTGCCAAACAGCGTGTCCCTTTTTACCGAAATCGGTTCTATAACTACTAACCCTCCTACGGCATCACCGCCATACTGTAATCCGGAAGCGCCTTTAATCACCGTTATTTTCCCGGCAGCGTTTACATCAAAATTGGGTGCATGTTCTGTTCCCCATTCTTGATCTTCTAATCGTACATTGTTATTAATGATTGGAACCCGACTTCCAAACAAACCGTTGATAACGGGCTTCACCACGGAACTTCCCGTCTTAAGACTTGAAACACCTGCTACTTCTTTTAGAATATCTCCAAGAGTCTGGTTACTAAATTTTTCAATTGTTTCCGTTTTGATCTTTTGTTCCAAAATCGATTTGTTCAGCGTATTGGCTTTTTGCCTTACGACTACTTCCTGAAGTTGGTCCGTATTTTCTTTTAGAGTAAAGTTCAAAACTTGGTCACCCAATAAATTTACAAGTGTATCAACAGATTTATAACCAACATACGAAACGAACACTTTGATATTTCCTGTTGGTAATTTTCTGATCGTATAATTTCCAGAAACATCCGAGGATACTGTCTTTTTTCCAATGTGTATGTGACTGCCTGCAAGAGGGATTCCTCCTGAAACGGTAATTTGACCACTTACAGCATTTTGTGCAGAACCAACGACACAAAAGAAACAGCAGCAGATAAAAATAAAAATTTTTGTTTGCATTTTCCTTGTTCAAAATATATAAACATGTGAATCATTTCCAAAATTGAAAATGATATATTGTTCTAAAATACTATTTAAACTAAGGGTGGAGCTCGAAGCGCAAAAAGGCTTCCTTTGAAAAATTGTGTGATTTCAGTAGATGTGAAAGCACTTCTTTTAAGAGGTAATTCTGAAGTATTGGATTCGAAGGTTGGCAATAATAAAAAAGTAAAACTACTCACTTTAAAAGCACAAACACCACAAAAATCATAACCATGATGTTGATGCGTTATTTCGGTGGATGAGTTTTTTTTGTGAACACATTGAACTTCAGAAAGTTGTTGTGCTATATGTTCGTATTTATGCACCGATTGAAACAGCATCGAAAATAACACTGTCATCGTTAACACTAAACTAAATATAGAAAACTTCTTTTTCATTGCGGCCAAAGATAATAAAACAAAAAACTACAACGGTGAAAGTTGTAGTTTTTTAACAAACTAGCTGTTTTATGTCAGTAGTTCGCCTTGTATCATTAACATTAAGTATAACTTACACCAATTTATTTGCAATCAAATATTCAGCAATTTGAATGGTATTTGTAGCCGCTCCTTTTCGCAAGTTGTCTGCTACAATCCACATATTCAGAGTGTTTTCCTGACTTAGGTCCCTACGAATTCTACCTACAAAAACAGCATCTTTTCCTTCTGCGTACAAAGGCATTGGATACGTATACGTGTCTGTATTGTCTTGAACTACTACTCCATCGGTATGATGCAAAATATTTCTCACGTCATTTACATCAAAATCATTTGTAAACTCAACATTTACTGCTTCGCTGTGTCCGCCTACTACTGGTACTCTAACCGCAGTGGCCGTAACAGCAATGGTATTATCCCCTAATATTTTTTTAGTTTCTCGAACCAATTTCATCTCTTCTTTAGTATATCCGTTGTCCTCGAAAGAGTCACATTGTGGAATCGCGTTACGGTGAATAGGATACTTATAGGCCATTTCTCCTTGAACACCTGCGTATTCATTTTCGAGTTGCTGTACCGCTTTTACGCCTGTACCAGTGATGGATTGATATGTAGAAACAATCACACGTTTAATGTTGTATTTTTTGTGCAAGGGAGCCAATACCAAAACCATTTGAATGGTAGAGCAGTTTGGATTAGCGATGATTTTATCTGTTGCTGTTAATTCGCTTGCATTGATTTCTGGAACAATTAATTTTTTAGTTGGATCCATTCTCCAAGCCGATGAATTATCGATAACCGTAGTTCCTGCTGCCGCAAATTTTGGAGCCCACTCTAATGAAGTATCACCACCTGCGGAGAATAAAGCAATATCTGCTTTCATGTCAACAGCAGTTTGCAACCCCACAACGGTATATTTTTGACCTTTAAAATCAATCTCTTTCCCAACAGAACGTTCTGATGCTACTGGAATTAATTCTGTTATTGGGAAGTTTCTTTCGGCTAAAACTTTCAACATGATCTCGCCTACCATTCCTGTGGCTCCTACAACTGCTATTTTCATAGTATATTTTTAGTATTACTTCGTCCGTTCGCTTTTCAGGCTCGGGTGAATATTAAATTTGAAGTGCAAAAGTAAGTAATATTGAAATCAAAACAAGTGGGTTCACAAAAAATAACAAAATGTTTAATTTGTAACATTTGAGTAAAAGCATGAAAATAAAAAGTACAATTGTCTCTAGTTATTGTTCCTTTTTGCTTAGTGAACTTGTGAAATAACTATTTAACCATTAAGAAATTATGAAAATCAAGCTTTAAAGTGCTTCTCAATGTATCTTAATTTCTTAATGGTAAAAAAGCCGATACTATTTTAGACACACTGTTAAAGAAAAACCGCCTCGGTTACGAAGCGGTTTAGTCCTGAAATATATTCAGGATAAATTAGAATATATAATGTAGCGGAAATTACTTTTTTAACAAATCTCTAATTTGTGTCAACAGCTCTTCTTGAGTTGGTCCCGCTGGAGCTGCAACAACAACTACTTCTTTTTTCTTTGCTTTTTCAGCAGCTCGTAGCACCACAAAAATAAATAAAGCAATAATAACAAAGTTAATAATAGCTTGCACTAAATTTCCATAAGTTATCACCGCAGCACCAGCCGCTTTTGCAGCCGCTAAATCAGCATAACTATTACCATCTAATGTTACGAACTTTTTTGTGAAATCGGTTCCACCAGTAAGTAATCCAACGATTGGCATAATGACATCATCAACAGCTGAACCGACTATTTTACCAAAAGCGCCACCAATAACAACTGCCGTTGCTAAGCTTAAAACGTCTCCTTTCATTAAAGAAGCCTTAAAATCACCAAAAAATCCCATAGAAAATAGTTTAAGTTTATAATTATTTGAAGATGCTAACGTACTTAAATTTTAACACTTTAGCAAAGAAACTACTACAGCAGCATTTATTCCCTGAAAAATATTCGTTTTACCCGTTGAGATACATTCGTTAATATTTCATAAGGAATTGTATTTAATTTTTCTGCAATTTCATTTACTTTCAGGCTTTCACCAAAAAGTACCACTACGTCCCCTTCTCTGCAATCAATTCCCGTAACATCAATCATTAGCATATCCATACAAACGCTGCCAACAATTTGGGCTTTTATATTTTTGACCATAACATGTCCCACACCATTGCCCCAACTTCTCGAGATTCCATCTGCATAACCGATAGGAATTGTAGCAATTGTAGTTGTTTTATTGGCGATGAAACGGCGTCCATACCCTACACTTTCTCCGGCCGAAATAGTTCTTAACTGTGAAATAACCGTTTTTAAGGCACCTACATTTTCGAGTTGTTTTTGTTCTTCGGCATCATTTGACACGCCGTACAATCCAATTCCCAATCGAACCATATCATATTGTGCGTTTTTGAAATTACTAATTCCTGAGGTATTTAGAATGTGCCGCAATGGTTTTATTTGCAATTCAAGAAGCAGCTTTGAGGATAATTTTTCGAATAAAGTAATCTGAGTATTTGCAAAATGCATATGTTCGAGATCATCGCTGGTCGCGAGATGGGATAAGATACTTTTTACGTGCACTGTTTCATTTCCTTGTAGCGCAGCAATTAACTCATTGATGGTATTTTCCTCAAAACCTAAGCGATGCATACCGGTATCGATTTTTATATGAATAGGAAAATGATATAAGTTTTTTTGTTTGGCTAATTTAAGAAAAGCATACAATCCTTTAAGACTGTATATTTCTGGTTCTAATTGGTGTTGAATTATAGCTGAAAAACTAGTGCTTTCTGGATTAAGTACCATAATAGGCAACGTAATTCCACCGTTTTTTAGCGCAATTCCCTCATCGGCAAAAGCCACACCCAGGTAATTTACTTTGTGATGCTCGAGTAATTTTGCAATTTCGAGTCCGCCATTGCCATAACCAAACGCTTTTACCATGACCATCATTTTCACCTGTGGTTTCAGCTTCGACTTATAAAAATTTAAATTATGACTTATCGCATTCAAATTAATTTCTAACACTGTTTCGTGTGTTTTCTCTTCCAGCAAATAAACAATTTCTTCAAATTGAAAAGTCCTCGCGCCTTTGATCAAAATGGTTTCGTTATTAAAATCGAGCGTATCAAAATCAGTTATAAAACTAGCTGTGTTTTTATAAGTAACTGCATTGGCAAATTTAGTTTTGAATGCCGAAATGGTTTCACCAATTCCGATGACACGATCAATTTTATGAGCAATAATCAAATCTACCACTTTATCATACAACTCGTCCTTAGGCAAACCACTTTGAAAAATGTCAGACAAAATCACGGTTTTCTTCTTATATTGTTTTTGACTTTCTAGAAAATCCAATGCTATTTTTAAGGATTGAAAATCAGAACTATAACTGTCATCGATAATACTGCAATTATTGATTCCGTTTTTGACTTTCAAGCGCATTTCTACGGGATATAACAATTCCATTCGGTTTTGAATAGTCGCTTCATCGTATTCAAAATATAACAAAACCATCAAACAAGAGATTGCATTCTCGATTGATGCCTCATCTTGAAAAGGAATTTTGACATCGAACTGCTTTTTGCCCAATTGAATTTTCAAAATAACATTCTCTAAAACAACTTTCTTGGAAACTAAAACTGAGGCAGCAGCATCATTCCAACTCCATGTAAATGTTTTTATGTTTGGCTTGACATGCGCATCAATACTTTCGTTTTTATGGTACATTAAAACCTGAACGTGTTCAAAAAGTTTTAATTTTTCTTTTATCTTTTCTTGACTGTTGGCAAAACCTTCATCGTGTGCTGTGCCTATATTTGTTAGAATTCCAATGGTAGGCTTGATAATTTGCTCTAATTTTTCCATTTCGGAAACCGTTGAAATTCCGGCTTCAAAAATCCCCAGATTGTGTTGCTCGTTGATTGCTATAACAGATAGCGGAACACCAATTTGCGAGTTGTAACTCTTTGGACTTCGGATGATGTTATAATCTGGGCTCAATAAAAAATTTAGCCATTCCTTTACAATCGTTTTGCCATTACTTCCCGTTATCCCGATGATAGGAAAATTAAAAAAGCCCCGATAATTGGCTGCAAATTCTTGCAAAGCACGCGTAGTATTTTCGACAACAAAGAAATTAGCATTTCCTTTACATCCCTCTGGAATATGGGTAACTACAAAATTCTGCACTCCTACTGCAATCAACTCCTTGATGTATGCATGCGCATCATTATTGGGTCCTACCAATGCAAAAAACAAGGTTTGTACACCGTTTTGTAGCGAGCGGCTGTCTATAGAAATGTTGTCTAGCTTTATAGCTGCAGCATTACCCACAAAAGATGAAGTGCTGTTTTGTATACTATTTAGAATTTTATTGCTCATGAAAATAGAAAAAGATTGAAATAAGTTCTTGATGTATGAGGTATTGTTTATACCACTGGATTACACAAAAGATAATCAAAAATACCATTTCTTTTCAAAATGAAGCGCTACACGTACTGGCTAAATGTAAAAAAGAGATCGAGTTTTTTATATTGAACGTCTTTTTTTTGCGTGAGGGATTGTAGTGGAGCTCTTTTACAATCCCGTTTTTAGGGGATTGTAAAAAGCGGGAACAGAAAGCCCGACGCTTTGTAGCGGCTTTTTGCCGAGACAACGCGACACGCCCAAAAGAATATTGCCGAATGGATTGTACCAAGCGATATTTTATATTTCTATCACGAAACAGTAGCAATTGTTTTACTATTTTTGCAGAGTACTTATATTTGTTTTTAGCTAAAAATAGATGCTTTGAAAAAAATTCTTCCTTTGTTTTCTTATGTTTTCCATCCGATATTCATTCCGGCTATGGCCGCACTGTTTTACTTGTTCTTTACCGATAGTGAGTTTACAAGTCAGGAAAAATTATTTGTGTTTTTTCAAGTTGTGGTGGTAACGGTGCTATTGCCTTTGTTGGTTTTTTTATTACTGAAAACAGCTGGTAATATAGACTCGATAATGCTTGCCAAGGCATCCCAACGAAAAATCCCGTTACTGATTCATTGTTTTTTGCTGATTATTTTGGTAAAAAAAAGCATTACTATTGACCGGTATCCTGAGTTACATTTTTTCCTTTTAGCGGCACTTTTGAGTACATTATTGGCCCTTATTCTTTTATTTGCCAATATAAAAGCGAGTCTTCACATGATCTCCATCAGTTCGTTAACGGTCTTTATAATTGGACTGAGTTTGCATTTTCAAAATCCAAATACTGTTTTAATCACTGTGCTCCTCCTCCTGAATGGATTTGTGGCTTCCTCCCGTTTAGAAATGAAAGCCCATACTAATACTGAATTAATACTTGGGTTTGTTTTAGGCGCCGTACCACAGTTGCTTTTACTTGTTCTTTGGTTATAAAATATAGAATATGATTCCAATATTTAGGGCCTTCACGTTTACTGGCTCACCATTTACTTGAGCTGATTTAAACAATGAATTCAAACCATAATACGCATATAAATTAATGGTGTTGTATCCCGCAGAGATGTACGTTCCGTATTGCATTTTGTTGAAATCGGTATTGCCAGTAACAGTAACTTTGCCACCAGCACCATCAAAAATAGCGTTGTCGTAGAGCAAATAACTCAGTTTTAATCCGCCGTAAATGCGCCAAAATTTGTGACTCGCATAGGTCGATGTTCGCCAACGGAACTCCAATGGAACATCTATGGAGAGTTGCGAAAATTTGTTTTTGTTGTACGTGGTTTCGGCATCAATGTAGCTATACAACTGCTTGTCTCCCACAGTGGCAATCGCTAGATTTTGATTGAAGTTGTTGTAGGTGAAACCCACACCAGAGGCAACAGCAACCGTTCTAGACTTATTAATGGGCATGTCTCTTAAAAATCCTACCGAGAATCCTGATGAAAACTTAGCTTGGGACAAACTGGCTGGTTTGTCCCTCAAAATATTATACGTAATGCTAAAATAAAACTGATCTTCGCGGTATAAGGAATCTACCTTAACAACTGCCTTTTCTTCAGGAGTTTCATTCTCTTGACCAAAAGCAGACATACTAATAAAAATAAACCCTACAAGAAAACTGTTTCTATATTTTTTTAGAACTTTTATCATTCTATCCTACTTAATTTAATGGATTACACGGCTTAGATTACTCTACAGACTTAGTAACAAAGATAGCATTTCCTTAGTATGCAGCGCACATTTATTACTGTATTAAAATAATTCCCTTCATAACCTAGAGGCTACTCTTTAGCATGTAAATAAACACCTAAGTTTACATTTGACACTCTAAATTTAAATAGTGTACCTCTACTATTTTGATTGGTAAATACCTGATCGCGGATGTAGTAAGCCGTGTTAAAAACGTTACGACTTTTTTTATAAGGTAAGTACGTACGTGTTGCAAACGAGGGCCCAATGTCATTAAGCTAAGTATTTATTTGTCATTCCGACGAAGGAGGAATCTCTGTTTGTTGCGCTCGTTTGTTGCCATTCCTCCTTGGTAGGAATGACACAATCATAGGGATTATTCTTTAACTTAATGACATTGAACCAGCGCCAGTAAGTAAGTCAAAACCCTACTCCCGTTCCGTGTTTATTGTACAATTTCTTTTTTGTTGATAAGATATTATGAAATTCAACTCCGAATTTCTTACATTTAGCCTTCAAACGCTATAGTAAAGCATCATTACATATCAGTACCTACAAAAATTGATACCAGCATTTAAAATACCATGATTTTAAAACTGTTATTAAAGAGATTACTGCCTGTAAAAAATCAAACAAGAAAAATTCGCTACATGACCATTGAACAATACATTACTAAAATAAATACTTTATTTCAAACCGGTAACGCACGAGAACACTCTTACCGTGGGGATTTGCAGAATCTTTTAATGGCTATTTTGCCAGATGTTTTAGTAACGAATGAGCCAGCTAGAGTGGCTTGTGGAGCACCTGATTATGTATTGACGCGCAAGGACATTCCTGTTGGGTATGTAGAAGCCAAAGATATTGGCGTAGATCTAAAGGATAAAAAACTCAAAGAACAGTTTGATCGATACAAAGCGGGTTTGACCAATTTGATTTTTACCGATTACATGGATTTCCATTTTTATAAAGATGGTGAATTTGTTACTAAAATAGCCATTGCAGAACTTAAAGCAACCACCCCGCCCGATGGGCACCCCTCCAAAGGAGGGGAATTTAAGACGCAAATTGTTGCCATTCCCGAAAACTTCGACCAGTTTAAAAACTTGATTAAAAACTTTGCCGAAACCATATCGCAAACCATTAAAAGCCCCACAAAGCTGGCGCAAATGATGGCCGGTAAAGCAAAGTTAATGGCCGATGTTATTGAAAAATCTTTAATCAATGATGATGAAAATAACAACCGTTCACAACTAAAATCGCAAATGTTGTCGTTTCAGCAAATGTTAATTCATGATATCGACAATAAAGCTTTCGCCGATATTTATGCACAAACCATTGCCTACGGAATGTTTGCCGCTCGTTATCACGACCCAACATTAGAAAATTTTTCAAGAGAAGAAGCTGCCACACTTATACCTAAAAGCAATCCTTTTTTACGAAAATTATTTCAAGATATAGCAGGTTTTGATTTAGATACGCGCTTGGTTTGGATAGTAGATGAATTAATTTCTATTTTCTTGGCAAGTGATGTCGAGGATATTATGAAGAACTTCGGGAAAAGCACCAAGCAAGAAGATCCCGTGGTGCATTTTTACGAAACCTTTCTGGGAGAATACAATCCAGCCTTGCGTAAAGCTCGTGGAGTTTGGTACACGCCACAACCTGTAGTAAATTTTATAGTGCGTGCTGTAGATGATATTTTAAAAACCGAGTTCAACTTACCACAAGGTTTGGCCGATACAAGTAAAATAAAAATCAAGAAAAAAGCCGTTACCCAAACTGGTACAGGTGCTAAATCTAAAATTGTAGAAGTAGAAACCGAAGTCGAAGTTCACAAAGTTCAAATCTTAGATCCCGCCACCGGAACAGGAACCTTTCTGGCCGAAGTGGTAAAACACATTCACAAGAAATTCAAAGGGCAACAAGGCATTTGGAGCAAGTACGTCACTAATGATTTAATACCACGTTTAAATGGTTTTGAGTTGCTAATGGCCTCTTACGCTATGGCACACCTAAAAATGGACATGTTACTAACCGAAACAGGTTACAAACCCACCGATGACCAACGTTTTAGAATTTTCCTAACCAATAGTTTAGAAGAAGCCCACCCCGACACACAAACTTTATTTAGCAGCTGGTTGAGTGACGAAGCTGATCAAGCCAATGCTATAAAACGTGATGCTCCTGTTATGGTTGTGATCGGGAATCCACCTTATTTAGGCGAAAGTAAAAACAAAGGCGAATGGATTATGAACCTCATGGAAGATTATAAAAAAGAACCAGGAGGAAAAGAAAAATTAAAAGAAAGAAATTCAAAATGGATAAATGCTGATGAAAATAAATTTATTCGATTTGGGCAACATCTTATCGATAAAAACGGAAGTGGTATTTTAGCTTTTATCAATCCTCATAGTTTTTTAGACAACCCGACTTTTAGGGGTATGCGTTGGAGTTTGTTAAATTCATTTGATAAAATTTACACCATAGATTTACATGGAAATTCTACTAAAAAAGAAGTTTCGCCAGATGGTTCTGTAGATCAGAATGTCTTTGATATTATGCAAGGTGTTTCTATTAATCTTTTTATAAAGACGGGTAAGAAAAAAGAAGATGAGTTAGGTGAAATTTTCAATTATGATTTATTTGGTAAAAGAGATTTTAAATATGATTTTCTTACAGAAAATTCATTAAAAACTATTCCATATATTAAGTTACTAAATTTAAAACCAAATTATTTTTTTGTTAATAAGAATTTTAATTTAAACGAAGTATACAATAAAGGGTTTAATATCAAAGATTTATTTATTTTAAATGGAGTTGGAATTTGCTCAAAAAGAGATAAAATTGCATTCCAAGAGAATAAAAACGACTTGATTAAGATATTAAATGATTTTAAAGAATTACCAGAACAAGAAATAAAAAATAAATACAACGTAATTAATGAAAGTAGAGATCAAAAAGTTAGTCTAGCAAAACAAAATATTTCTGAATTTGGAGTTAAAGATGAATTTATCACAAAAATAAATTACCGACCATTTGATACTAAATGGACTTATCACACTAATAAAGTAAGAGGTTTTTTAGCATATCCAGTTTATAATGTTATGAAACATTTTTTACAAGGTTCTAACTATGGCTTAATTACAAATAGGCAATGTCAAACTGAAAATTATCAACATACATTTATAACCAATATTATAAATGATTTACATATAACAGAAACAGCTAATGCAAATCCTTATACATTTCCATTATACTTATATCCAGAAACCAACGCCCAACAAAGCTTATTAGATGAAGTAGTTCGCACGCCAAACTTAAACATGGAAATTGTTAATCAAATTGGAGAGCAATTGGGTATGTATTTTAATCCCGAGGAATTTGATGGCACGACAACCGTAGAAACCGATCAATTTACACCTCTAAATATTTTGGATTATATCTATGCGGTATTACACAGTCCAACGTACAGAGAGAAATACAAAGAGTTTTTAAAAATAGATTTTCCAAGAGTGCCTTATCCTACTGATATTAAAAAGTTTTATGAGTTAGTAGCATTAGGTGGCGAATTACGTAAAATCCATTTACTAGAAAGTGAAACAGTAGAAAATTACATCACAGAATATCCCGAAGATGGTGATAATGTTGTAGGTAAACCAAAGTACGAACAACGCAACTTTGTAATGGAGAACGACACTATAACCCATAATGATACCGTCGAACCAATGGGGCGCGTGTACATAAACGACACCCAATATTTTGACAACGTTCCCAAAGTCGCTTGGAACTTTTACATCGGTGGCTACCAACCCGCTCAAAAATGGCTTAAAGACCGCAAGGAACGAGAATTATCTTTTGAGGACATTCTGCATTACCAAAAGATTATTGTGGCGCTAAGTGAGACCGATAGGATTATGAAGGAAATTGATACCATTGAAATATAGATGGAAGATTTAGAAGAAAAAGAAAGACAAGATTGGATAGATTACCGTAATGCAGTTTATGACAATAAAAGTAAAAGTCAAGATGATTTCGAGAAATACATCAACCTACTAGCTTCGGGAGGAATTGTATTATCATTAACTTTTCTAGAAAAAATTATTACCGTTGATAGGACAATATTTAAAGCATTTTATGTCATTGGTTTAATTCTTCTTGTTGTAACATTACTTTCCAATCTTTACTCACACTATAAATCTATTATAGATTCTGATTTAACAATTCAAGAAATTGACGAGAAAAAGTATGAGGAAGTTTTTAAAAACATAAAAAAGCGTAATACAATAATCAATCGATTAAATAGAACCTCAATATGGAGTTTAATAATTGGAGTGATTTTCATTTTAACATTTGTAACTATAAATTTATTCAACATGAGCGACAAAACAACACCTAGACCAACGACGCAACCAGCACCCTCAACAGAAGAAAAGGGTCGAACAATTCCACAACCTCCTCAAAGCAGACCAAATAATGATCCTAAAAAATAAAATATGCTTGATAAAAAGACAATAAATTTATTGAAAGAAACTATTGAAAAACTAGATAAAAGTGAAAATATAGGGGGTGAAATTACGGCAGGAAGAACTGCTCCTACGCCACAATTCTCATTAAAGCCTAAAGATGTTGCCAAGCCTAAAGATGAAAAATAGGTTGTACCGCGTGTAAGAAAGGAAAAATTATCAGTTAATAATATTTTACATTATCAAAAGATTATTGTGGCGATAAGTGAGACCGATAGGATTATGAAGGAAATTGATACCATTGAGATATGAAAAATAATTTTAATTAACACTTACTGTTAATAAAATAATATACTTTTGCATGACAATTACGTTTGATGATAACAAATTAAAAAAGTATGCTAACGATGATCGATTAGCAGAAAAAAAACTTGGCAAACGAGAAGCTAATTTATACAAACAGCGTCTTGATGATTTAGCAGCAGCACAAACGTTAGAAGATGTTAGATATTTACCTGGCAATTACCACGAATTAGTTGGGAATAGAAAAGGACAATGGGCATGTAATTTAGTCCATCCGTATCGTTTAATTTTTGAACCTCACGAAGACCCGATCCCTACCAACGAAAATGGTCAATACCTCTGGATAGAGATAAAAGGAGTCGAAATAATCGAAATTGAAGATTATCATTAACACAAACACAAATGGCAACAATTACCCAATATTACCCTCAATCAGTTTCACATCCGGGAACTACTTTAGCTGAAATTTTAGCTGAAAAAGAAATGGGAGCAAAAGAATTTGCGGTAAGAACTGGTAAACCTGAAAAAACAATCTCAGATGTTTTGAATGGAAAAAGCAGCATCACTCCCGAAATGGGAATTTTATTTGAACAAGTATTAAAAATCCCCTCCCATTTCTGGATTAATAGACAAAGAACCTACGATGAATACTTGGCTAGAGTGGAATATCAAAAAACAATTGAAGAAAGTGTGGCATGGTCTAAAACATTTCCTTACGCTAAAATGGCTGCACTGGGTTGGGTTAAACCAACTATAAAAAAAGAAGAAAAGGTAATACACTTATTTGAGTATTTTGCAGTTTCTAATACGAAAGGATATTACGATTTTTACCACAATCAAAAACTACTAGTGAATTTCAGAATTTCATTGAAAGAAAATGAAAATGCAGGAGCAATAGCAGCATGGTTACGGCAAGGGGAAATTCAAGCTGCAGCTTTGAACATCCCTGAATTTAATAAAAAGAAATTAACCGAAATTTTGCCAAAGGTAAAAACGATAATGGTTTCTCAACCTGCAGACTTTTTCACTCAAATACAAGATTTATGCAATTATGCGGGGGTTAAAGTGGTGCATACACCCTGTTTGCCTAAAGCTCCAATTCACGGCTCTACAAGATGGTTAAACGACGTTCCTTTAGTACAATTAAGCGGGCGTTATAAGAGAAATGATATATTTTGGTTTACTTTTTTCCATGAGATTGGACACATTTTACTTCATGGTAAAAAATATATTTCAATTGAGAATATCGAATATGACGGCGAAAACCAAGTCTATGAAGAAGACGCAAATGCATTTTCTGCTGATTATCTTTTGAATAAACAACAAGAAAAAGAGATTGTTAGCAATCAATCATTGACTGAAAGTGACATCATTAGATACGCTAAAAAATTCCAAACCCATCCAGCTATTATAATTGGACGATTACAGCATTTAAAGCTAGTCCCTTTTGGTTTAGGTAATAATTTGTTTCATCCCATTGATTTTTCTTAAAACCTCACTGATGCTCGTTGAATGTCATTAAGTTAAGAGTTTATTTGTCATTCCGACGAAGGAGGAATCTCTGTTTGTTGCTCGCGTTTGTTGCCATTCCTCCTTCGTCGGAATGACAACCTACTTACTTAATTAACGAAAACAAAGCGTTTACAACGCGGATTACTTAGACAGGCGCCTGCAAAACAAATTTACTTCTTTTAATTTTTTAGCTTATCCAAACTAAAAAGTTTGCCACGCCATAGCTAGAGATTAACTCCGTTAATCCCAAGAAGAGCATCTCTCAAATAAATAATGCTCGGCACTTCATGCCTGATTCTTTTTTGTTTTATTGCTTAGAATAACTAAAAATTTTGCCACGCCATAGCTAGAGATTAACTCCGTTGATCCCAAGAAGGGCGTCTCACAAAAAAATTAATGCTCGGCACTTAATGCCTGATCCTTTTTTGTTTTATGGCTTAGACAAACTAAAAAGTTTGCCACGCCATAAAACAAAAAATGCTCCCCTTGCAGGAAGCATTTATTTTTTTGCAGAGAGGATGGGATTCGAACCCACGATGCAGTTACCCACATACTAGCTTTCCAGGCTAGCTCCTTCAACCACTCGGACACCTCTCTATTTTGGTTTGCAAATAACACAAAAAAATCTGGTTTAGAAAAGCAAAATCTAATATTATATCATTTCACCTCGTAAAGAAGTCTCATACACGGTTTTGAAATCCTTTGCAGGAATATTTTGCCCCAATAAATACATCAATTTTGTAATTCCAGCCTCGGTGGTGATGTCTTTTCCAGAGATAACGCCTATTTCTTTCATACCTGTACTAGTCTCGTATTGTCCCATATTGACACTTCCGCCAGAACATTGTGTAACATTCACGATGTGTAAACCTGTGGAAATTGCTTCTCTTAATAGATTTAAAAACCAATCTTCGGTTGGTGCGTTGCCTGCACCATAGGTTTCTAAAACAATTCCTTTTAGATTTGGAATATTCAAAATCGCCTCGAGCACAGCTTCGCTAATTCCGGGAAACATTTTTATAATGGCTACATTCGTATCTAAGTTTTTGTGAACTATAATTTCGCTTGTAGTACTTTTTGGTAAAAAAAGATCAGCGCTCCATTTTAGATGCACTCCTGATTCTACTAATTGTGGATAATTAGGTGACGTAAATGCTTTAAAATGCTCTGCATTAATCTTAGTCGTTCTGTTCCCGCGGTATAACTTATATTCAAAATAAAGCCCTACTTCACTAATTACCGGACCGTTTTCATTTCTCAAAGAAGCGATTTGGATAGCCGTGATTAAATTTTCTTTGGCATCCGTACGCAGATCGCCAATTGGCAATTGAGAACCTGTGAAAATTACTGGCTTTGCTAAATTTTCCAGCATAAAACTCAATGCTGATGCAGAATACGACATCGTATCAGAACCATGAAGCACCACAAATCCATCAAATAGCTTGTAGTTATCAGCGATTACGGTGGCTATTTTAGTCCATTCCTGCGGATTCATATTAGAGGAATCAATGGGATTTTCAAATGAAATGGTTTCAATCTCACAATCCAACTGTTTTAGCTCTGGTATACGCTGCAATAATTTACTAAAATTGAAAGCTTTGAGCGCGCCTGTCTCAAAATCTTTACTCATACCGATGGTCCCGCCAGTGTAGAGCAAAAGTATTTTCGCTTTATAAGACATCATGATATTTTAAAGTACTAACAACCGGATTGGCGTACATAGCCAGAAAGCCCTCTAGAGCGACTGGGTTGTCATGATCAATTCGCATTTCAAGACGGCGTTCAAATAATGACTTTTCATTTTCGCTGTATAAATGTGCGTATCGATCTGTTTTGTGTACAATGTCGTAGGCAATAAAATTCGTTGGCCAAAGCTGGTAATTACCCAAAATAGCATCATCTATAACTTGTGCCAAAGCAACTACTTGCTTGTTAGAACTGTCATTATCGGCCTTGATAGCATCAATTTCAGTATCTAAAACTTTGCCTACGTGAATATGAATGCGTCTTTTTTGCCCCAGAGCGCCACTAAGAATCGTCATGAAATCCTCGTTTTTTTCCTTGACATACACTTCATTATTGGCCTCAGCCATTAATTGTGGCATTTTCAACGCATCAGTAGGATCGTACTCATAGGAAATAGAAACCGGAACAATTTTTACTTTTTTGAAATAATCCATTAAGTTTTTTTCATCAGAACCCATTCCGAGCATTTTCAAAACACCTGGATTGGTTTCGTCATTGCCGTCCTTGGTTCTACCTTCGCGTTGAGCGATCCAAACGGATCTATTTTCGTGCTGTAACAAGTTCCCGATATATTCTGATAGCAATTTAGAACTCTGCAACATCTCTCTTGGCGTTAAGCCGCGTTGTACTAAAAAGTTTCGGTTTAGTTTTGCTAAGGTATTCAAAAACGCCTTTTTGACTAAATTATCACCAATAGCCGATGCTGTCATGACCAAACCATGCTCAAACAGAGCGGTATTTAGCAAGGTTGTATCTAATAAAATGTCCCGATGATTGGATATAAATAAATAGGAAGTATTGGGTTGTAAGTTTTCAAAACCAGAGGTGGTTAAGCCATCTGAACTTTTTTCCAGTACTCTTTGTACAGATTGGTAAATAAAATTACACTGAAAATCCCTAATGGAGTGCGTTTTTCGAAGTTGTTCTTTCCACACCTCATCAGCAACATCTGGAAAAGTAAAGTTCATCAATGCTTTCATCATAGGATGATTCACTACGTTTTGAAGAGCTTCGTTTATTTCGGAATCATAAAAAGGCCGAATAGCGTCAAATTTCTGCATTTTGGTTCTCAATTTTTGTGTGGGCAAATGAACAAAAAAAATATCAAAATAAGGTAAATTCTAGTTTAAATCCCAAAAATAGCTTTCGAATTTGCTGTGGTAATTGCCGCAATTTCATCTGCCGAAAGGGCATAAATTTGAGACAACTTATCGACTACACTAACAATATAACTGCTTTCATTTCTTTTACCGCGGTATGGAACCGGAGCTAAATAAGGGGAATCTGTTTCCAGAACGATGTGCTTTAGTTCGATTTGATTCAAAAACTGATCTACTTTTCCATTTTTAAAAGTCACCACACCACCTATTCCCAACTTCATATTATACGAAATCGCTTGTAATGCCTGCTCGTAAGTACCAGTGAAACAATGAAAAATACCAAATAAATCATCCGACTTTTCTTCCTCTAAAATTTCGAATATTTCATTAAAAGCCTCTCTACAGTGAATCACGATAGGTAGTTTGTAGTGTTTTGCCAATTGAATTTGTTTTCTAAAGGCGATTTGCTGCTGAGGCAAATGGGTTTTGTCCCAATACAAATCGATACCAATTTCGCCAATTGCATAGAATTTTCGTTTGGCTAGTTCGTCCTCCACATGCTGTAATTCCTCCAAGAAATCATCCTTCACATACGTTGGGTGCAGTCCCATCATCAAGAATACATTTTCAGGATAATCGTTTTCTAAGTCGTACATGGCTTGCGTACACGTAGAATCGATTGCAGGAATAAAAAATCGAGAAACACCCGCATCCATAGCGCGTTGCATCATTTCATTTCGGTCTTGATCAAATTCCTCTGCGTATAAATGGGTATGCGTATCGGTGATTGTTATCTGTCCTTCCAATGGTATTGTTTAAGGCTGCAAAATTACAACTATTACTAAAGAAGACACAATTTAGCGCAAAGGAAATGGTAAAATGATAGTGAAAATCGTTGCAACAGCATTCTAATCTAGTTGCTGAATCAAATCCTGAACTTGATCATAATTTTCATAATCTGCAGGAATAGTCAATAAGATTTCTTTACAGGATGTGTAGTCTTTTTGTTTTAATTTGGCCAAAGCCAAACTCCAAATAGCCTTGTTTACATAAATGGAATTTCCTGATTGTAGTGCTTTAAAAACAACTTCAGATTCTTTTATATTATTATTTTCTAACAATGCTATTCCATAAAAATACTGAATTTCCGGAGTTTTATTTACCTTTAAGAGTGCTTCAAAAATAGGAATTGCCGTTGCATACTCTTTGGCATTAAATGCAATCTCCGCTTTTTTTAAGGTACCATCTGCTTCACTTCTCTCCGTAAAATAAGCATTTTCGTGTTGGTTATACTCTTCAAAGCTTGGATTGGAATTAAATTGAGAAACAAACAATCCCATCATTACAACAACCGACGCTGCCACGGCGTACATCCACGGTTTAAAAAACACCACTTTTGGACGATTGGTTTCAGACTGGTTACTTGCAATGGTTTTCAGATTTGCTATGAAAGCATTTCGCTCTTGCTCGATTCCAAATTTATTTGCTAATTGTCCTTGTATTTCTTGAAAAGTTTCGAATGCCGATGCCAGCTCTGGGTTTTCGATTACGTTTTTCTCAAACAGTGACTGTTCTTCACGTGATAATTCTCCTTGAAGGTATTGATCAAATACAATATATTGTTCCTCGTTCATGGCTAGTTAATTTTTTAATAATTTAAAGCGATTGGTTTCTTGAATCCACTGAGTAAGCTGTCCTGTACACAAGGATTTTTTCTTGCGGACATAACCATAGGTTACATTCAGTTTTTTGGCCACTTCTTCCATAGATTGTAAAGAAAAACTCAACTGTAAAACTTCCTTGCATTTATCGCCTAATTTTTGAAACATCAAATCGAAAAGTTCTTGTTTCTCATCGAAAAGTTCCGTTTCGGCAAGCATTACTTGTGTGGATTCAGTAGTAGATGTGAAATCCTCTTGTAATGTTACCCCTTTATTAACTGATTTTTTCAACTCATTTAACCATTTTCTTTTGCAGAGTAAAAAAAAGTATGCATCAAACGGACAGGTGAGCTGCAGTTTTTTGGCTTTGGCCTGATTAAACAAGAGTATCAAAACTTCTTGAACTACATCTTGCGCCTGATCTTCATCACCAGAATTGTTCCTGATATAAGAAACAACTTTAGGAACAAACTTTTTATAGATGGATTGAATAACTGCCGAGTTGTTATTAGCAAGTCCTTCAATATACATCTGGTCGGGATGAAGCTTAATTTTAGCCATACAAAAATATTTATATGCTAATGTAAAAAAAAGAATCTGAAATAAATTCAGATTATAGGGGTAACAAATATAAACCCAAGTTGATATAACGGTATAGATCAACAATTGAAACTTATAAAACATTTAGATTATGAAAAAGTTGAAAAAAATAGGGATTAACTTCATCACGAAACTTTGGGCATTAATTACACGATAATTAATTTTCAAAAACAAGGGTAACAAATTTTACAACAAATTGATATAGTTAAGAAGCCCAAGAAATCAACAAAATAAAAAATCGAAAAACAGGGTAACAATTTCAAACCAAAAAGTATCTATTAAAAAACAAGTAAACAACAATTTAAAAATTAGAAATTATGAAAACAAATTTTAAAAACATCGGATTAGTATTTTTAGCAACAATTGCATTAGTAAGCTGTAACAACGATGACGAAATGGCAAGCACGCCACCCTCAGCAGCTGAATTTACTGCTATTACAAAAGACGCTTTAACAGGCAAAATACAAAAATTTACTGCAACAGCAGGAAACGGAACCATCAGCTTGACATCAGCAAAAGGAGTATCAATTACCATAAACGGAAACGCACTTACTAAAAACGGAAGTCCTGTAACAGGACCAATTGATATCACTTACGTAGAAATTTTTGACAAAGGATCCATGTTAGTTACTAACAAACCTACTATGGGAATTAAAACAGACGGAAGTCATGCCATGCTAAAATCTGGTGGTGAATTTTTCATCAAAGCAAGTCAAGGCGGAGTCGATTTAAAAACCACTGCTAACATTATCCTTAACGTTCCTAATACGTTAACTGGTGGTAGAGATGCGTTAATGACTTTGTGGGAAGGCGTTATTGATACTAAAGATGAACTAGCGTGGAAAGATGCTCGAGATGCTACAGGAGCTAATGGTGTAAAAGGCGGTGTAGAAGCTATGCAGAACGGATATTACGTTTCTTTTGGAAACTTTGGCTGGACTAATGTAGATCGTTTTTATAGCGACCCAAGACCTAAAACATCGATTCTTGTGGGTGCTCCAGAAGGATATGACAATACCAATAGTGCTATTTACTTATCGTATGATGGCGAAGGCACAAATGCTCTTGCAAAATTAGACACCTTTACTGCTGCTGGATTATTTAGTGAGCACTACGGACAAATACCTGTTGGTTTAGCGTGTCACATCATATTTGTAACAGAAGAAAATGGCCAATGGAAATATGCTATCAAAGGAGTTACAATTACATCCGGAGCCGTATACAACTTTACTCTTGCTGAAACTACAGTGGGCACCGAAGCTCAATTAATAGCCGCAATCAATGCGATTCAATAACTTACAAAATATATTTTTAAAGAAAAGTGGTGATTTGCTCACCACTTTTTTTTACATTTAAAAGATTTTTAACAGTCACCAATGCCAATTTAAACCAAATAAGTTAGTTCTTAGGAGCTAATCCTGCTATCCGTTGCAATCTTTTTATTCGCCAAAAAGGCCAATAAAAAGGATTTCCACTGCTATCAGGGCTAAAAAAAACCAGAATATGAAACCACTTTTAGTATTCGCCGTTTGCCTTTGGTCAATGCTGTTGTTTTCGCAAACAAAAGTTAAAGATACGGTCACCCGAAGAGCTTCTATTAATTACAATCAAAAAGGGAATCTCGTTTCTTTCAAACCAGAAACTCCGCCACTTATCCCTATTGCTGGCGCACCTAAACCCAGTTATTCCTATTTATGGGAATTAGGAGATGGTCATTACAGCAAAGACGCCGAACCCAAACACACCTACAAAAAAAAAGGAACCTATACTTCCCGATTGACCGTAACTAACAATTATGACAACGGAAAACCACCAGCAACCAGGCCTAAAAAAGTCGTTGTAAATGAAATAGATACTGATACCTATAAAAATATTGCATCTATAGAAGAACAAAATGGGTTTGCAATTCAAAAAAATAGAGATCCAATACCGGAGCAAGAAATCGTGGTAATTGTGAGTTATCAAAATATGGAAAACTATGTTTCTAATGGTAAACTCTATCTTTTTTACAATGAAAAACAATTCAAAAACAATAATTTTGAATTGGTTGACTTCAGGACACATTCCGGTGAACGAGAAATCAAAGAAAATTCGATTGTATCTCTAAACGACTTAGACAATTCAGATTCCTATTTGGCTTCCGACTCTCCTTTGGCTCCAGCCAAAAAACACAAAAACACTTCATCAGAAGAAGACTTAGATGCAAGTTTAAAAATAGCAAACGAAACCTATAAAAATGTTTCTATTCTAGAATTTGACGATTGCGATCCTAGTGAAACCCGCAATGTTTTTTATACTTTCCAAACTACTCCAGAAATGATTAAAGATACTAGTGCAACGATTACCATGCGCGGTATATTTGTCCCCAATCGAAGCTTTAAAAACCACAAGATTAAAAATCTGGAGATGGAAATTGTAACTTCTCACGATCCAAATAAGATGGGCTCCAACGGAAGCTTTATGAATTATAGATTGGTCCGCTTTAAAAGGGTGAATTTTAAAACTCGTTTTCAAAATAACGGTGAAGGGCCCGCAAGAATGATCCGACTTGAAACCGATATTCCGATTATGCTAGACAAGAAAACTTTTCAAATAGAGGATATGTATCCCAAATGCCCTATTTGTCCCAAAGACGAAATACCAACCGTGAGCTGCTTGGATACAATCATAAAACAAAACCAAATCATTTTCACTTTCAAAAACATTTATCTTCCAGGCAGCAACCAAAAAAATGTCAAAGAAATTGACAGCACCAAAGGATTTGTCAAATACTCGATGAAGTTCAGTGAAGATTTTCACAAAATAAAAACCAAAAGTAGAACCGCAATTATTTTTGATAAGAACGATCCTATCCTAACCAATTATGCTACCACTCGATTCCTTCCGGGAATTTCTGTAGGGATTAAAACAGGATATAACTGGTATCCCAGTTTAGAAAATTCTAAAAGTTATTTTATGGGCACAACGGTTTCGCCTTTTAAATCCTACAGATATTACTGGCAAGCAGAATTTTTAAATAGCCTAAATACGTACTCTAATACAACTGTAAAACAAGAAGAAATTGTAGTGACGCCAAACGGAGTCAGACAATTGCAACGCACTACCACAAATACAAGTAACGAAAACGTTAATTGGGAAGTTCCTATATTGCTGCGCTACAACATCAACAATTACATTGGCGTTGGTGCAGGAGTACAAGCCAATATTAATGCTTCTGCCAAACAAAATACAAACCAAAAAATAGAAAACTACGAAGGCATTACCGATAAATTTTTGATCAGCACTCGTTCAGAATCTTCAGCTTCTTCTCAATCTTTTACTAGTATTAAAAGTGGTCTCATCTTAGACTTAACCCTTGGAGCTGCTAGAATTGGTCCAAGTTTAGGCGCAAGATATGTTATAAACTTTAAAGAAAATTTTAGTTATTTTCAGTTGTATGGGATTTGGAAATTTTAGAAAAAAACTAATTAGCGGTAAGGATTCTCACTGATTTTTTACGTTACGATCTTTAAAATCTAAGGTGATAATTAAGTGCGATTACGAAATTATCACACTATTATACTCCCAAAAGTCAACACTTAAATGACCTTACATTCCTTATATGGTTAAAAATATTTTTCTTCTTCTACTGTTTACCACGCTAACTATTTTTGGACAAAAACCAAATACAGTAGAAGATAGGATATACAATGCCCTTGATGCGTTTACCGCAAATCCTACTGAAGAAAATTTAAATACATTAGAAACGTTTCATAAAAGCATCTCAACTGTGCTCGATGCGACATCTAACAAAAATACTCTCTTGGCTTACGTTGTTCTAAATTGCAACAAAGCCTACTATGAAAATCAATTTGGCAAAACCAATCAAGCTATTTCCAGTTATGAAAAAGCCTTAGAAGTTTTTCAAAAAAATAAATTAACAAATTACGATATTGTTGAGTTTTGCTTGAAACCATTGGGGAATTTATATACCATTGTAGGCGATTACGACAATGCAGAAAGTACTATTAAACAATACTTCTATCTTGCATCTAATGCTAAAAATCAGCAACAGAAATTAGCAGCAATTTTAAATTTATCTAATGTGTATCAAAGTTCTGGGCGAAGTTTATTAGCAATAGAATTACTTGAAAAAACGATTCAAACAGAGCGATTATCAAACATTCAAAAAGGAATTCTACTGAATAATTTGGGCAATAATTATGTATGGAGCTATAAACACTCTAATTCATCTAAACCAATTCCTAGTATTTTCAACAAAATAGAAAAAACCTATTTTGCTGCAATCCAATTGTTGCAATTTGAAAAATCGCAATCTGAAACACTTGCAAATTGTTATCGAAACTTAGCTGCATTGAATTTGCAATGGCGAAAAATCGAGTTGGCTAATTCCTATTTTAAAAAAGCTAACAACTATTTTTCTGAAATCCCCAATGTATCTCCTCAAAAACTAGCCAAATTCAGATACGAAGAAGCTAATTTGTTATTGGAACAAAAAAAATATGGTGAAGCGACCGAAATTATTTCTGATGTTTTCAAGATATTAATTCCTAATTATTCTAACCGAATAAGCATTTTACCCAACTCAAAATCCCTTTATGCCGAAACAATTTTATTGGACGCACTTGATTTGCAGGCGGTTATTTTTTTAGAACAAAATCAACCCAAAAAAGCCTTACAAGCTTATGCACATTCGTTTCAAATCGAAGATTTGTTTGCCAACTTACTCGTTTATGAAAACTCTAAAATTATTAGCCAAATTCGCATTAGAAATCGTACCGAAAAATGCCTTTCTATATACGAGGCTCTGTACCAAAAAGAAAATAAAATCGCCTATATAGAAAAGGCTTTCCAACTTGCGGAACGAACCAAATCTGGAGTTTTAAGAAATTTTCTTTCTAATAAAAAAATAGCTTCTAGAGAAGAAAAATTACAATTGGAACAATTACAAAATTGGAATAATACCATTCTAAAAGAACAACAAAAAGGAGATATGGCAAACGTATCGCAAATAAACGCAACCTTAAAAAACCAAAACGAATTAATGCTTTCGCTAAAAAAAATCAGAAGCAAAAATCAAAGTAGTAGTGAAGAAAACATCGATTTGAAAAGCTTGTATTTGAAACTAAAAAAAGACAAGGCTGCACTGATAGAATATTTTTCGGGATATAATAAAATGTATTCCTTTACTATACTTGATAATACAATTTCCCTAAACTCATTTAGCAATTCTGCTGAAACGAGTGTAAAAATCATGCAATTTATCGACTATTTTAACAATGCTAATTCTATTACAAATGATATTGCAGGCTATAATCATTATGGAAATAGTACTTATAAATTATTAAAATTACCTAGAAATACGATTGCGGAGAACCTCATCATTATACCTGATGGCATTTTGAATTTTCTACCTTTTGAAGCGTTGATAACAAAAGAATCTTCAACGACAAATTTTGCTAAAATGCATTATTTACTCCATGATTTCAAGATTGGGTATACTAATTCGGCCACATTTTATTTAAATGAGAAACCAATTCAACAGCAAGAAAAAACTGTTTTGGGTATGTTTCCCATCTTTGAGAAAACTAATTATACTTTGACCTATTCTAAAAAAGAATTGCAATCGATAAAAAATAATTTTAAAGGCAAGTACTTTCAAAACTCCACAGCTACATTCAAAAACTTTAAAGAAAATGCTGGTAGTTATTCCATTTTACATTTGTCTACCCATGCATCTTCGGGAGATACTGAAACTCCTGCCAGTATAAAATTTTACGATCAGGAAATCTTATATTCGGAGTTGTATACTTTAAATATCAATCCTGATTTAGTTGTTTTAAGCGCTTGCGAAACGGGAATTGGAAAACTATACAAATCAGAAGGTGCTATGAGCATTGCCAGAGGATTTCAATTTGCAGGAGCTCAAAACTTGTTATTCTCGCTCTGGAAAGTAAACGATTATACAACCGCTTTATTTATGGACAAATTTTATCACTATATCCATAACGGCAACTCCTATTTAGAGGCAAATCACCAGTCTAAACTAGATTTTTTAGCCGATAAAAACATATCAAACACGAAGAAATCACCCTATTATTGGAGCGCTTTTGTGTATTACGGCGCATTGACAAATAAGACTGAAAGTACAAATTATATCTTTTACGGAATTGGAATGTTGCTACTGATTGGCTTATTTTTGTTTTACAACAAGCTCCAAAAATGAAAAACCTCCAAAATATTCTTAAAAAAGAAAACTACAAAATAATAAAATTCAAGATTACCAAGACACAACATCTTTTGATAAAAGCAAAAATCAATGGTGTAGCAGGGAATTTCATTCTGGATACAGGAGCTTCAAATAGCTGCGTGGGATTTGAGAGTGTCAATTTATTTGCATTAGAAGCCAAAAAATCAAAGACTAAGGCTGCAGGAGCAGGAGCCACGGGAATGTTTACACAATTGGCTTTAAAAAATAAATTGCAACTGGGTTCTTGGAAAGATTCTAATTTTGAACTCGTTATTTTTGATTTATCACATGTAAATGAAGCGCTAACGCAACACAAAGCAAAACCCGTTCATGGAATCATTGGCGCCGATATTTTGATGAAAGGAAAAGGAATCATTGACTACTTTAACAATTGCTTATATTTGCTAAAATAATTTATCTTAAAAATCATACAATTGTTCTCATTCTTATAACAACCATTCACTTATGAAGAAAATTTTACTTTCCCTTTTTTTATTCACGTCATTAAGTTTTTATGCTCAAGTTGCTAATTTGACGAATTGTGCTGGCAATAAAATTTTTAACTTAATACAAAACTACACTTTACTAATTGGGAATTTAAACCCTAATCAGACTACAGTAACCTACCATCTTACAGCCGCAGATGCCTCAAGCGGTACGAATGCAATCTCTAACCCTACCAGTTTTACAATTACTGTTACTCCAGCTAACGGAGTAATTTCACAAACCATTTATGCAAGAATTAATAATCTTGGCAACAGTACCACAAATTACTTTAATTTGATAGTAAACACCGCTCTAATCCCTACTGCTTCGATCGTTAAACAAATAGATTGTACAAGCAAAGGTATTGTAACAGTTACAGCATCTGGTGGCACTGCTCCATACACGTATTCTAAAAATGGAAGTGCATTTACACCAAATAATGTTTTTGATAATTTAGTTGCTGGTGCCTACGCTTTCGATGTAAAAGATGCCATTGGTTGTGTAAATACATCTAGTATTGTCATAACTATTGATCAACCTACTCCTCTTGTGATCGTTGCTGCTAAAATCGACGTAAATTGTTACGGCAACGCTGATGGCTCTGTGACAGTATTTACTGCTGGAGGCTCTATTCCTTATAGGTATTCATTAATTAATGGACCTAGCCAAAACGGTTCTATGTTTACAGGTTTACCAGCTGGAACGTATGTCATAACCGTAACAGATTCTAATAATTGCATGGCTACTATTACAACAACTGTAACAGGACCAAGTCCTTTAACAGTCACAACTGTGAGCAACAATCAATCTGTAACTGCTACTGGATCTGGCGGAACACCACCTTATTTATATTCAATAGATAATGGACGGACTTTCACAGCTAATGCTACCTTTAATAATCTAGCTCCAGGAAATTACCTTGTTTCTACAAGAGATTATAATGGATGTATAACCCAAAATGCAATTGTTGTAAATACGCCTTCACCTTTAATAAATGGACAAACCAAATTAACTATAGAATTTAAGGCTGGTCAAACACTGGCTGATCTTGTCATTGAAGGTCAAAATATTAAATGGTATTTGAATCAGAATCCATTGGCTGGAAAAACAAATAAAACAAGTGAAGCTCCTTTGCCATTAACTACTGTCATTGTAGATGGAACCACCTATTATGCCTCACAAACCATCAATGGAATTGAAAGTATAGAAAGACTCGCGGTAACTGTAAAATCAGGCACATTAGGAATAGATGAATTGGCATTCAAAAACTTTTCTTATTATCCAAATCCCGTGAAAAACGGTATTACAATTTCAAATGATTCCGTTATTGACGAAGTTACTTTTATCTCTGTTAAAGGGGAAACGCTTTTAACCAAGAAACTAAATAGTTTAAGTACTGAAATTGATACATCTAATTTATCTACAGGCGTTTATTTTTTAAAAGTAAAATCAGGTGAAATTAAAAAAACAGTAAAAATCATAAAAAATTAACTCGTTACAAAGCATCAAAAAACCCGACTTGTTAACTCAAGTCGGGTTTTCTTTTATTTGGAAAAATTATATTCTTTGTTTGTAAAACTCCAATGCTTTTTTATGATTGTTGTACATCAATAATTCTAATGAATTTTTCTAACATTTTTCTTCTACTATTAATCCAAACAAATTTATTCTTTGATCAGTTTTTGGACAACTACTTTTTCGTCAATACTTGTTAGAACGATATAAACTCCTTTTGAAAGTTCATTAGTTTGAAGTATTGCAGTAAATCTCCAATATATTCCCATACTAATTTTGAACTTTACAGCATTTTATTTCAGTCTTGACAAATTCCTACGCATTTAAATAGGCATAGGTATCAATGATTAGTATCTGCACTTTTATTAGTGTCGATTTCTTTATATGATTTGTATTCTTTTTGTTTTAATTTGACTAAAATCAAACTCCAAACAGCCTTGTTAACATAGATAGAACTTCCTGATTTTAGTACTTCAAAAACAACTTTTGTTAGTTACTTTCTGAAGTACAAATGAAACTACTATTTCAATTCAAAACTTACCAAATCGTTTTTAATAACTCATAATATTTAAAAGGCTTAACCATACAATTTCTAAAATACAATTTTAGCTATTAACTGTGAACCGCTTTTTGAGTAACCCTCAAAAAAAATGCTAAAGAGATGATTTCCTAATCACTTTTTTTTATATTTAGGGAATATATGACACGAATAAAAACCATACTTGTAGATGACGAAATCCTAAATCTAAAAAATTTAGAAATAATCTTGATTGAAAATTTCCCAGAAATACAAATTCTAGGATTATTTCAAACTACTGAGGATGCAAAGTTATTTTTAGAGAACAATCCTATTCAAGTACTATTTTTAGACATATCAATGCCGATAGAGAATGGATTCGATTTGTTAGCTCATTTTCCTGTGAGAAACTTTCAGGTAATATTTGTCACCGCACACGAAGACTTTGCAATAAATGCCATTCGTGTTGGAGCCTTAGATTATATTTTGAAACCCATACTTATTTCAGAATTAAAGATTGCTATTGCAAAAGTATCTGAAATATATAAACCTGACATCGCGAATAAACTAACACTAACTTACGAAGGCGGAAAATCTATTTTAGATTTTGATGAAATCTTGTATCTAAAAGGTTTCGATAATATCACGACAATATATCTCACTAAAAAAAGAAAACTAACCGTTGCCAAAACCTTAAAGCATTTTGAAAGCATTTTAAAAAATGACTTTTTTAGAATTCATAAGTCCTTTATTGTGAATCTAAAATTTGTTTCTAAAACAGTATCCAAAGAAGCTTATTTTTTGGAATTAAATGAAGGAACACAATTGCCTGTTTCGAGAAGAAATTACAAAACATTAAATGATTTTTTAAAAAAATAATTAATGAAAAGTGTATTTTTAATAGTATTTACAACAATTTTTTCATCCTTTTCCTATGCTCAAATTCAATATAAATTCAACCATTTTACTACTGATGATGGCTTGCCAACCAATTCTATTTATTGTATCACCGAAAATAAAAACGGAGAAATTATTTTAGGTACAGACAATGGCTTGACTTTCTTTGACGGAAATAATTTCAAAACATTGAATGTAAAAGACGGATTAATAAATCCTTATATTGTAGCTGTTAACGTGGACAAAAAAGGAGTTCTTTGGTTTATTAATTATGGAGCAAAACTTCAAAAATATGAGAATAATAAGATTCAAAACACGAGTGTATTTTCAGAATACCACACCCAAATTATAGAGACTGAGGACAAGTTTTTTCTTTACACTTTGCAAAACAGATATACCAATAAATGTTACGCATACAGCGAAGTAAGCAAAAGTGACTGGAGAATTTCAAAATCTAAAAATTCTAAAATTTCAAAAAAAATAGCTCCTCCCATATTAGTTCAAAACAAGAAAGAAATTCAAGTTATAGGCAATCATTTAATTTATAAAAAATATAAAGTACCAATACCTAATGAAGTCAGATTTATACATAAAGTAGTTTTTACAAAAAGTGAGGTTTGGGTCCTAGATGAAAATTTTCTTTTTTTGATAGATTATAAGGGAGTAGTGATAAAAAAAATAAAACTACCCCAATCTCTTTCTGTAAATCCAATTTACAAAAATGACTTTATTGTAGATCTTCAAAACAATTGTTGGTTAAGCATTCAGAGTAAAGGACTTTTCATTTTAAATAACAAATACTGGAGTTCTATTAGTGAGAATTTAGGACTGAACACAACTGAAAATATTAATTTTTTGTATTGCGACAGAAAAGGAAAAATATGGATTGCGACCAATGAAAATGGGCTTTTTTGCATTCCAAATACTTTAATAAAAACTTTTCGATTTAAGAATAAAGAAAATTATTTTAACGGATTTGCCCATTCAAAGGATAAAAAATCATTGTTTGTTTCTTCAAAATTTAGATTGTATTCGTATAAAAACGAGACATTAAATCTGTTACAGAACTCATCCTTAGAAATTAGAATTGGCAACTATAACAATGTCCCCATTTTATACCTACCCCTACAAGAGCCCATACATTGGGATAAAAAATTACAGTTATTAAAAGTTACTGGTAAACTACTTTTAAAAAATGAACGAGAAAAGCATTATGTTTTTGCAGGAAATTCATCCATAAACATTTTACTAAAAGGGAAATTTGATTATAAATCCATCAGTTCAAAAATTCAAAAAAAAGAGAAAATAAAACAAATTATTTTATATCAAAATGAGTACTATTTTAACAATTCCGAAAAAATAAATATTAGAACTTTTGATGACAATTTTATTTCTGTAAAAAGGGATTTAAAATTTAAAATCAAAGGATACATCGAAGATTTTATTTTTATAAAAGACACCATGTGGATTGCTGCAAACAATAGTATTTACAAGGTTTACAATGAAAAAATTGTAGGTAGGATTACCCAAATCAACAATATGAATATCGATGTAATTCATAAAATAAAACCTATTGGTGAGGCTGTTTATTTATGTGCTAATAATGGTTTGTTTAAAATAAGTGCAAATGGAAATCAGGTTTTAAATAAACACAATTTTTTGCCTAATAACGATGTATACAATGTAGCCCTTTTTAATAATGAATTATTAGTTGCCACAAAAGATGGGTTAGGAAAAATAAACAACGTGTCACTTCAAAAAAAATCAGACAAACCAATATTTGATGTGTTTTATTATGAATCAAAAGTTAAGAAATTAGAAATACCTGCTGATCAAAATTTAGTCAAGATAAAACTGGTAATTCAAAATTACAATTCCCCTAAAAATCAAATAATTCAATATAAAATAAACACCACTGCATGGACAAATTCACAAAGCACGACTGTTGATTTCCAATCGCTTTCGTATGGGCAAAACACACTGATTTTTCGAGTAAAGGACGTCAATTCAGATTGGGCGACTAATAAAATTGAGATCCATAGAGCTTTTCCTTTCTATCTGAAATGGTGGTTTATTCTTATAGCTAACATACTCGTTTTGGGGCTCATGTATTTTATTTATCGCTATCAAATTGCAAAGATCAAGCGCAAGAAACAGCAAGAAATTATAACTAATAACAAAGTTGCAGAATTGCGTCAAAGTGCACTTTCGGCAATGATGAATCCGCATTTTGTATTTAACTCCCTTAATGCAATCCAATATTTTGTAAATAGCAATCAAAAAGAAAAAAGTAGTGAGTATTTAGGAAAACTGGCGCGACTGGTTCGGTTGTTTTTATCACACGCCTCAGAACCTTTTATTAGTTTAGAGGACGAAATCAAACGACTAAAAATTTATTTAGAACTAGAAAAAGTACGATTCAATAATTTTGATTTTGATTTCAATATTGATGATCAAATTGATATTTATCAAACTAAAATACCAAATATGATTGTGCAACCTTTCATAGAAAATGCCATTCTTCACGGTGTTTCACATTTAAAGGAAAATGACGGAAAGATCGATATAAACATTTACTTAAAAAAAGATGTGCTAACCATAGCGGTTATTGATAACGGTTTTGGGATAATCCACACTAAGCCAAATAATGTAAGTCACATTTCAAAAGGGATATTAATTATTAAGGAAAGAATGGAAATTTTACAACGATCCTATCCCGAAAAAACATTCTCAATTATACAACAAGATGCCTTTCCTAATGCCATTCGTAAAGGTCATAAAGTGGTACTTGTAGTAACAATTCTACAATAGAAATACTTTTTTTTACCGTTGCCTAAATGAAACCTACCGTATTCTAAAGGGTTTTGGTTTGTATATATAGTTTCCCATAGTTTTATTAGATATATAAATCTAGAAACTATGAAGAAAACTATACTCCTTATTTTTTTACTCCTTTTTGCAGTAAACGGAAATGCACAATGCTGGAAAGTTATCTCAACGGGGTATCAAAATACCCTTGCAATAAAACAAGACGGAACTTTATGGGCATGGGGGCGTGATTTTTTAACAGGCGGAGCAGGTGATGTTTCTACCCCTGTACAAATTGGGACTGGTACAAATTGGAAAGCCGTTTCGGCGGGATCTATTCACGCATTAGCTATAAAAACAGATGGCACTTTGTGGGCTTGGGGACTAAGCTCGGACGGTTCATTTGGAAGCGGAATTGCAGGTGATTTTTCTATATTGCCTAAACAAATTGGCATGCAATCGGATTGGTTAACAATTGCAGCAGGAACCAAGGTATCTACGGCAATAAAAACAGATGGCACCTTATGGTCTTGGGGTTACAATGCTGTTGGTCAGGTTGGAGATGGAACGACAGTAACCAAACTAATTCCCACACAAATTGGTACAGATACAAATTGGTCTTCTATATCATTACATGTTTCCAATTATACCTACAGTTCTACTTTAGCATTAAAAACAGATGGCACTTTATGGGCTTGGGGTACAAATAATGATGGGCAATTAGGTGATGGAACATTTGTGCAAAAAAACGCACCGGTACAAATAGGTACAGATACCAATTGGAGTTCAATTGACACAGGGGAATCTCATTCGCTAGCAATAAAAACTAATGGCACATTATGGGCTTGGGGCAAAAATCAGTATGGGGAACTTGGTGACGGAACTACTGTTAAAAAAAATGTTCCAACCCAAATAGGCACGTCAACACTTTGGACTTCTGTTCGAGGAGGCACAGGTTTTTCTGTTGGTACACAAACTGGCGGATTATTATTGGCGTGGGGAGTTAATAGTAGCGGGCAATTGGGAAATGGTACTTTGACAATACAAACAACACCTTTGTTATCAACTACTTCAGCACAAACTGTGTCGGTTGGATCAAGTCATTCCTTTATACAAAACGCTACTGGCACTTATTCTTGGGGCTATAACGCATATGGTGTTCTTGGCGATGGTACTACAGCAAATAAAAACATACCAACGCTAATAAATTGCCCAACATCGCGACCACAAGCAATAGCTCAAACTTATTGTAGTAGCGCAACAGTAGCGAATCTAGTTGCGACAGGAACGGCACTACAATGGTATGCAAACGCAACATTAGGTACGGCTTTGGCAGGAGCTGCACCATTAGCGACAGGAACGTATTATGTGTCGCAAACAGAGAACGGTTTCGAGAGTTTAAGAACTGCAGTAGCAGTTACAGTGAGTACTACTCCACCACCAACAGCACCAACTTCTGCTGCACAAACATTTTGTAGTGGAGCAACTATTGCAAATTTGACAGCTACAGGAACTACACTGCAATGGTATACAAGTCTAGTTGAAAAAACAGCGTTGCCTACAACAACAGCTCTGGCAACAGGCACTTATTTTGTAAGTGAATTATTAAACGGTTGCGAAAGCACAAGAACAGCGGTTTCGGTTACTATAAATACCACACCAGTTCCAGCGGTTGCTGCACAAGCATTTTGTGTTTCAGGAACGGTAGCTAATTTAGTTGCAACAGGAACTGACCTACAATGGTATTCAAACCCAACGGGAGGTACTGTTTTAGCGGGAACAACTGTATTAGCGACAGGAACGTACTATGTATCGCAAACTTTAAACGATTGCGAAAGTGCAAGAACAGCGGTAGCGGTTACAATAAATACCACTCCAGCTCCAACGGTTGCAGCACAAACATTTTGCAATTCAGGAACGATAGCTAGCTTAACATTTACAGAAACTATTGGAGCAACAATTCAATGGTATTCAACTTCAAGAAGTACAACGCCTTTAGTTGCAACAACAGCATTATCTACAGGAACGTATTATGTATCACAAACGATAAGCGGGTGCGAAAGTGCTAGAATAGCGGTATCTGTAACTATAAATAGCACTCCTGCTTCAACTGCTGCTGCGCAAACATTTTGTAATTCAGGAACTGTAGCCAATTTAGTTGCAACAGGAATTACCATAAAATGGTATATGAATCCTACAGGTGGAACTGCTCTATCAACAACAACAGCATTAATTACCAGAACTTATTATACAACACAAACTTTAAACGGATGTGAAAGTTCTAGAACTGCGGTAACGGTTACAATAACTTCAACGCCTGCTATTACATATACAACTCCAAACACTTATTCAGTTGGAACAATCATAAGTCCACTAACACCAGTTAATACGGGTTGCCCAATACCTATTAGCAAAGTAAGTACATTTGCAGGAAGTGGAGCAATAGGAGCTACAGACGGCACAGCAGCAAGCGCTAGTTTTTACCGTCCTTCTGGCGTTACCGTAGATGCTACAGGAAATATATATGTAGCAGATACTTACAATCAAAAAATTCGTAAAATAACTCCCGCTGGAGTTGTTTCTACCTTTGCGGGTAATGGATCAGCGGGTGCAACAGACGGCCCAGCTGCAACCGCTAGTTTTTACGGCCCTTCTGGCATTACCATAGATGCTACAGGAAATATATATGTAGCAGATATAGGTAGTCGCAAAATCCGTAAAATTACACCAACTGGAATTGTTTCTACCATAGCGGGTAGTGGATTGGCGGGTTCTAATGACGGCCTTGCTGCAAACGCTAGTTTTTACGGATGTTCTGGCGTTACCGTAGATGATACAGGAAATATATATGTAGCAGATAGTTTCAATAACAAAATTCGTAAAATTACACCCGCTGGAGTTGTTTCTACATTTGCTGGTGATGGGTCAACGGGTGCAACAGACGGCCCAGCTGCGACCGCTAGTTTTTCAGACCCTTCTGGCGTTACCATAGATGGTACTGGAATTATATATGTAGCAGATTCAGGTAATACTAAAATTCGAAAAATTACACCTGCTGGTGTTGTTTCTACCGTTGCTGGTAGTGGAGTACTAGGTTATACTAACGGCCCAGCTGCAACCGCTGGTTTTAACCAACCCTCAGGTGTTGCCATAGATGCTAAAGGAAATATATATGTAGCAGATCATTTCAATCAAAGTATTCGTAAAATTACACCAGCTGGAATTGTTTCTACCGTTGCTGGTAATAATGGAGTACCAGGTTCTACTGATGGCTCACTTGCAATTGCTTCTTTTTATTTTCCTAAAGGAGTTGCATTAGATTCTTCAGGAAATATATATGTAGCCGATCGTCAAAATAACAAAATACGAAAAATTACACTTACAGGTTATGAAATTTTGCCAAATTTACCAGCAGGTTTAAGTTTTGACTCTACAACAGGAATAATAAGTGGCACCCCAACAGGTACATCGCCAGCAACTAACTATGTGATAACTGCACATACTATGGGCGGTACCACTAATTCAACTGTAAATATAAGTGTAGGTACTTTGAGTACTAGTAGTTTTGTGGTAAAAAACAACCTAAAAATTTACCCAAATCCTACCACAAACAATGTCACTATCGAGCTAAACAACTTGAACAATGCTAATTTGCAAGTGTCAGACATTAACGGTAGAATACTATTAAATCAAAAACTAGACAACACTACTGTTATTGATGTTTCTGGTTTTCCATCAGCTACCTATTTATTTAAAGTAAATTCTGATCAAGGAACTCTCACGAGCAAGGTTATTAAAAAGTAAAAACCTATAACTTAAAGCCACCTTAAATTTCATGTTTTTATTTTTAGAAGTAAGGAATTAGAAATATTACACGAGGAAATATTGGTTATAATTTTAAAAAAATGAAAGATGCAAAATTTAAAAAAAATAGGGCACAATTTTATTAATAAACTTTGGGCATTAATTACTAGATAAAAGATTAAAAAAGTAAAAACAAAAATCCCAACCGAATTTGCAAAATCATATCCTGATGCTAATTTTGAAATCATCAAATAAGACAGTTATCTAGATTATATTTTCTAAAACAACACCCCTTTCTACCGTTACCTAAATGAAACCTACCGTATTCTAAATAGTTTTGGTTTGTATATCCTGTAAACCATAGTTTTATTTAATACAAAACCCACTAGTGTCCACTAAAAAATAAAACAAGTTCTTTGAAATTATTGTAAATCTGTATTTTAAGAGTCATTTTTGAGCGTGACGATTTGAAATGATTATTATGTTCGTAAATC